>CAUZSY010000032.1:0-11667 GCA_963582725.1 Candidatus Thalassarchaeaceae archaeon | reverse complement strand
ATTCACATCCTGCTCAAGGAAGGAAGCGTGAACCCTGATCAGCTGGGTCTCCTTCAGGACCTTTACCGGCAGGCCGAATTCGACCGCCTCGAATCCAGACAGACCGCAGATCGGCCACAGCAGCATGCCGCATTCCGCGAACATCTCTAAACACATCACTCCGGGCAGATAGGGGACGTCGTCGATCGCATGGTCGGCCAGAAACGGGAAGCGTTCGACGGATAGAACGCACTCGACGGTCATCTCGTCGTACGGGTCGAGATCCTCGATGACGCCGATGAATGGGAATCGACTCGGATCTGCGAGCCGCTGCGCGACATCGGGTGGCAGCCGCTGCGGTGCGGCCCGGATGCAGGCCTCGTCGTCGAGTTCGCCAAACGCGCCGCCGACGACAATCATCCTGTTGCCGCCGCGCAGCGCCTCATCGACGAAGCACTGCGCACCCATCTCGACCGGGATCATGTCGATGCCGGCCGCTTCGAACACCTTCGACAGGGAGCCGCGCGTCGCCATGCCGACATCGGCCCAGGGCGACCATGCTATCGATACCGCTCTCGGCTCGTCAGGGTTGGCGGCGATGCGAGCCATCTCGACATCGAGGATCTGGTTCGCCGCACAGTAATCCGCCTGCATCGCATTGCCGGTCCTGCCGGCGATGCTGGTGAACGCGCAGACGAAACGAAGATGCTCGGCGTGGTCTGCCGTCGCCTCGACGAGCGACCGCCAGCCGTGCACCTTGACCGAGAGGACCCGCTCGAAGGTCTTGAACGGCTTGTCCTCGAATCGGGTCGAGTCCTCCATGCCGGCACCGTGCACGATGCCTGTGACCGGGCCGGATCGCTCGGTTATCTCGGCGACCGCGGCGGACACCGCCTCTGCATCGGTGACGTCGACGGCGTGGTATTCGGCCCGGTTGCCAGTCGCGACGATGCGCCTCAGGGTACGATGGATGTCGATGCCTCGCACCATTCGCTGCCAGGCGCTCTGCCATTCGACCAGGGTCACCTTGGGCGGCTCCTCGTCCGATTCCGCCGCCGTCTCCTCAGCCTCGGCCTGCAATCGGTCGCGCAGCGATTCCTTCGCCGCATCGAGTCCAGCCTCGTCCGCATCGACCAGTCCGCCGAGTCGCGTCTCCATCGGGGTTCGGCCTAGCAGCGTGAACAGAGCACCGGCGTTCGGACTCGCTTCGGCGGTCGCGACGATGCATTCGGCGGTCACCCCCGTCGCACCGCCGCTGACCAGCCAGACGTCATCACCGGCCAGCGGTCGTCGCGGTGGTTCCAGCCTCTCGTCGTACATGCAGAGTCGCCAGCGCGAGCCGTCGTGCTCGATGCCGACCTCACGCGGTCCGGTCTGAGTCAGCAGATCGGAGAGCAGCATCTCGGCGATGACTTCGGGCTCTCCCAGCAGGTCGGGGTCGATGTCGATGGCGCGACAGCGGATGGAGGGGCGCTCGCGCGAGTAGCTCTTGACGATCCCATGAGCGCCGGCGGCGATCGGATTGAACCGGTCCGACTGAACCCCGTGCCGGCCATCGATGGCCGAGACCGAGGCGACCAGCGCTCCCCGTCGTTCCGTGATCCTCGAATCGATGCCCTGCAAGAGACCGAACAGGCCGGTGACCGAGTACTGCAGATGGGAATCCGTGCTCTCGGACCGCCATTGAACGCCGGTCAGCATGATCGGTGCGAGATGTATGATGCCGCCGATCTCTCCGAGTCCAACGACGTGATCCGCGACCGCCTGCAGGTGCTCGGGCGAGTTCGGATCGCAGCGGATGATGTCGACGCCAGCCTCGTGCTCGACCCGGATGTCGCTGCCGACGCTGCCATCGAAGAAGACCCGGACCGCGTCGATGCCACGCGCCTCCAATTGCTCGCACAGGTGCTCGGAGACTCCCCAAGCGTCATCGGTCACGAGTACGAAGGTGTCGGTCAGATCGAGCGGCTCGGAGTCACCCAACGGCGCTTCTTCGACCTTGACCTGATAGCGTTTGACGGGGCCGTCCTCATCCATCGCCTTCGGCGAACCCGATTCGGCCGTGCGAACAGGTTCAACCTCACCTTCGGCCTCATCTGCCTCATCGACCTCAGACACCAAGACCACCGATTCGACTTCCCCCTCGGACACCTCTTCGGCCGTCGCATCGGCTGGCTCGTGAACGGTTGAACGGCCGGTGGTGGACGGCTCGCCGAACGAGGCGATGTAGGCGATCACATGACCGAGAGTCGGATGGTCGCGCATCTGGTAGGAGTCATCGATGGGCAGCCCGAACCTATCCCGCAGGTCACCCATGATCTCCGCCTGCTTGATCGAATCGATGCCGAGTTCGCCCTCCATGTCCGCATCCATCTCGAGGAACTCGGCCGGATAGCCGGTGTGCTCGCAGACGACTTCGATGACGCCGTCCCTGACATCTGCCGTGACCTCGACCAGTCCCTCGGTGACCTCGGAGACAGCCGGCTCCGCCCCTGCTTCCACGCCGTTCTCGGATGTGTCTCGCGAGTCGGGCTCGGTCTCCGGCGACGGCGCCGTGCCGAAGTCTGAGTCGAACGCCGCCGGAGTCGTGCCGTCGTCGAACGAGTCGATGTAGGAGATGACGTGCGCCAGCGTCGGATGCTCGCGCATCTGGAACGCTTCATCGACGGGCAGGCCGAAGCGCTCGCGGAGTTCACCCATGATCTCGGCCTGCTTGATCGAATCGATGCCGAGTTCGCCCTCCATGTCGGCGTCGAGTTCGAGGAATTCGGCCGGATAGCCGGTCGCCGCTGCGACGACCTCGATGACCGCGTCGTGCGCATCGCCGCCAGCCGTCCCATCGGTCGATACTCCGGCGGGGTCGTCGGCCGGCTCATCCGGCTTTGACCCTGGCACCGGGTCTGGCATCGGTTCGGCCGTGCTGGCCAGCGGTGTGGCCTCGGCCTGCACTGCGTCGGTATCTGCCTCGGCCCTCTCCGGCGACCAGACATCGCCCTGGACGCCGCCGATGAGGTCGCTGTCAGCATCGACCCAGGCGACCAGTTTACGTTTCAGCACCCGGATGTCGACTTCGCCGCCTGCGGCCGCACTGGTCCACGCCTTGATTCGCTCGGGATGGAAGCGGGCGGTGCCGGAGCGGGCGATTCGCCGCATCAGGGTCAGGCCGATCTGGCTGCCGAAGCCGGCGCCGTGCCGCAACGCGTATTCGAGGTCGTGCGCACCGCCCTTCGAGAGGTTCAGTTCGCCGAGGCTGGCGTCGACCTCGCGATGGTTGGCGATCGGCGGCAGCACGCCGGCCGCGAGTCCGCGGATGACCACCGCGTCCTCCAGCCCGACGCCCATCGGATGGCCGACGAATCCCTTCACGTTGGTGATCAGGATGCGTGCGGCGGCGTCGCCGAACACGTGTCGGAGAGCCTCGACCTCGGCGGCGGCCGAGCCACCGCGCGGCGGTGTGTACGGCTCGTGCGACATGAAGGTCATCCGGTCGACGAGGTCAGCCCGGTCTAGCCCCCAGCGCACTTCCATCCTGGTGATGAATCCCTGCATGACCGACACCGCGTGCTCGGTGTCGAGTCTGGTCGGATGGAAGGCGCTGTTCGCGATCTCGGTGCCGAGCACCTCGACGTACGGGACGACGCCCCGAGTCTCGGTGTCGGCCGGGCGTTCCAGCACGAACGCCGCGCCGCCCATGCCGAGCAGCATGCCGTGCCGGCGCGCATCGAACGGCAGCGCCACCTCCTCGACGACGGCACCCATCGCGTGCGCACCTGCGGCGGCGAAGCCGGCGCCGACCCACGGCATCAGGTCATCACCGGTGGAGTCGTCGCCAGAGATGATGATCACCCGGTCGCAGCGATTCGTTGCCAGCCAGTCCTCAGCCACGGCGAAGGCGGCCGGGGTGGACGCACAGGCGTTGTTGATGGCGAGATTCGGACCTCTGGCACCTATCCAGGCGGCGAACTGGCTGTGCCCCATCGACAGCACCTGCAGCAGATACTTGCGGTCGAAGTGCCCCTCCTCCGAGCGGCCTTCGTTCAGCGCGTGCCTAACCGCCATCTGCAGTCCAGGGAAGACGCTCGCGAACACCACACCCGTTCGGTCGCGCTCGGTCTCCGGCAGCCGCCAGCCGCGGACCATCCGCTTGCCGGCGCTGTTCACCTGTTCCACTGGCAGCAGCGGCAGGCCGGCGTCGCGCAGCGCTTCCAGACCCGCCGCGAAGGAGAGCGAGGTCGCGATGTCGAACGCATCGACCAGTTTCCGGTCGATGCCGTACTGCTCGGCCAGATCGAAGAAGCCGCCGCGACCGGCCAGTTGTGGCACCTTGTCGATGCTGTCGGCGGCGACGAACTGCGAGGTGCCGTCCTCCGACTTGACGAGTCGTACGATGTCGAGGTCTAGCAGCCGTTGCTTCAGGTTGTCGGGGATCTCCGAGATGAAGTTCTGACCTGCGAGAATCCTGTCGAGCGCGTCCGGTGCGAACACCTCGTCCATACCGGGCAGCCCCAGAGAGACGCCGCTGACGACGAGAGGCTCTGGTTGGTGGGCCGGAGAAGCCGTCCCCTCCCCCTGGTCAGCCGTCGTCGACCGTGCGGCGGCCTGGAGAGCAGCGGCGGGTGAAGCGACGGAAATAGCGCTGACGCCCAGTCCATGGTGGACCGAGTCTTCGACGTCGCTGACCCAGTCGATCAGGTCGCCAACCGTCAGAATGGTCGCCTCATCTACATCATCCCGGACCGATGCCGCCGCTCTGAGGCGCTGCCTGAGCGCCGTCTGAGTAGCCGTATCAAGGTGCAGCGCGTCAGCCAGATGGATGGCGCCCTCGAGCGCCTGCTGTGGGTAGCCGCTCGCCTCCGCGACCAGAGTCGTCACCAGCCGGCCGACCCGCTTCAGCCGGTGATGTTCAGCAACCTCCGGTTCGACGAAGGAAGAGAGGGAGCCTGAATCGGCGGATGTCGCACCGGCAGCCGCGGTGAGTTCGCTGGGACCGGCCCGGAACGCCTCGGTGTGGATGTCGGAATCGAGGCGAGGTGTCTGCGCCGGTCGGCCGGCGACCGCCAGCATGGCCAGAGCGGAGAGGAATGACTGGATGCCACCGGCCTTCGGGTGGTTGGTGATGGCGACCAGCCGTTCATCGTCGGCGAGGATCTGGTCGGCGAACAGCGCCAGCGCGCGCTTCGGGCCGACCTCCAAGAAGAACCGCGCACCGGCGTCGTGCATCTGTCGCACCTGGGTCGTCCATTCGACCGGCGAGGACATCTGTGGCGCCAACTTGGCGAGGATCGCCTGCTTCGCATCGACGCCGTCCTCGACCTGATCGGGATAGAACATGCCATCGACGTTGGCTGTGATCGGGATGGTCGGCAACGAGATGTCTAGGCCCTCGAGGAATCGACGAAGAGGCTCGTTCGCCGGCGCCACTATGCGGCTGTGGAACGCGTGGCTGGTCTGCAGTTGGACTACTGTCGCCCCAACTTCCTCGAAGGCGGCCATCGCCCGTCGCATAGCTTCGGTCTCACCGGCGATGACGGTCATCGTCGGTGAGTTCCTGTTCGCCGCGATGACATAGCCGTCGATATCCTCGAGCACCTCGTCGATCCGGTCGGCTGGCGTCGTGATCGACGCCATGATGCCTCGATCCGGCACCTCGACGCTGCCCATCTCGGTGCCACGCGCCGCGGCGGCGGTCAGCGCGTCGTGGAATCCGAGTATGCCGCTGACCATCAGAGCCGCGTATTCGCCGAGACTGTGACCTGCGACCATGTCGGGCACGATGCCGTGCTGAGCGAGCAGTCGCTCGAGGGCGAGATCGGCCGTCAGCATAGCCGGCTGCGTGTGCTCGGTCTGCTTCAGCAGCTCTTCAGCCATTGCCATCTCATCGGCGTCGAGACCCTCTCGCAGCACCATCGAGGAGAGGTTCTCGCCATCCAGGATGTCGATCATCGTCCGATCAGCCTCGGCCCAGGTGTCGCCGATGATGTCGTAACGCTTCGAGAGGTCGAGGGTCATGCCGACGTACTGGCTGCCCTGACCCGGGAACATGTGAGCCACCTTGGCCGCTTCGTCGAGCGTCGGAGCATCGCTGACCAGGATGTTCTGCTTGCCGAGGAATTCCCACTTGTCACGGTCACCGCCAGCCTTGTCGAACAGGTCGAGTCGCTTCTCCAACTCGCTCCATGAGGTCGCCACCACGGCCAACCGCACACCTTCCGCGCGGTAGCCGGCACTGACCGCCGGCAGCGCTTCGGAGAGGCGTCGACCGGTCGGATCCTCATCGAAGGTCGCAGTGCCGTCGAACAGGGTCGCACGGGCTGCCGCGACGGACTCGGCGAGGCCTTGGAGGTCATCTGCATCGAGCAGCAGGATGCCACCCTCGACCGCCTTCAGTTCCGACCATGTCAGACTCATTGCTGGTGGCTGCTCGGCCGCGGTCGTCACTTCGACTGCCCGGCCGCCGACCGCCGTCGCAACGCCGTCGTCCAGCCAGCGACTCCGCCGGTCGGCCCATTCCGCCGCCAGCGCCGCGTGGTGCTCGGGATCGAACTGCTCCAGGGCACAGTGGAAGTTGGTGCCGCCGAAGCCGAACGCCGATATGCCGGCCCGTCGCGGCTGTCCATTGGCCGGAGCCGGCCAGTCGCGCGCCTCGGTCGGCACGAAGAACGGTCCGGATCCCCAATCGACGTTCTCGTTCGGATTCTGGAAGCCGGCCGAGGGAGGAATCGTCCGGTGGTGCAGGGCGAATGTCGCCTTCAGCAGCCCGGCGATGCCGGCCGCCGCCTTCAGGTGGCCGATCTGGCTCTTGATCGAACCGACCGCGACGCTGCCCGCATCGAGGCCTGATGAATCGTACAGGGCGGCCAGGGAATCCAGTTCGGTCGCATCGCCGACGACGGTGCTGGTGCCATGCGCCTCGATCAGTTCGACGCTGCCACAGTCGTAACCGGCCTGCGAGTAGGCGCGCGCGAGCGCCTGCACCTGGCCGCGCTGGCTCGGCGCGGTGATACCCTTACCGCGACCATCGCTCGACGCGCCGACACCGCGGATCACCGCGTAGATGCGGTCATCATCGGCCAGCGCGTCGCCGATCCGTTTCAGCACGACGCAGCCGGCACCCTCGCCCATCACGAAGCCGTTCGCGCCGGCGTCGAAAGGCGTCGAGTGACTCGGCGACAACGCCCCGATGGCGCTGAACTTGGCGTAGGTCGCCGGATCCATCGTCCGGTCAGCGGCACCGGCCAGCATGACGTCGACCTGACGGCCTTGCAGCAGCCGGCAGGCGTCGAGAACGGCGGCGAAGGTGCTGGCACAGGCAGCGTCGGTCGCATAGTTGGGACCTTGCAGGTCGAGCAGATTTGCGACCCGGCCGGCCACCACGTTGGCCAGCTCACCGGGCATCGTGTCCTCGTCGACCTTCGGAGTGTCCTCGTGGATGGCCGCCTTCAGATCATCACGACCAGATTCCGGCATTCCCGCCTCGACGGCCAGGCGGGCTATCCTGTCCGACCAGACTCGATGGTTGCTCAGGTTACGGTTCTCGCCGCCGAGCGCGTTGGCGAAGATCACACCCGTGCGGGCGCGCGGCAGATCGGCACGGGGGTCATCACCGAGATAGCCCGCATCACCCAGCGCCGCGGCGGCCACCTCGACCGCCCACTGCTGACAGACGTCGATCTGGGCCAGCGTTCCCGGCGGCACCCGCCAGCGCTGCCAGTCGAAATCAAAACCGCTGACGAAGGCGCCTATCTTGCAGTAGGTCTTGTTCTCAGCCACCGAGCCCGGCCCACCCTTCGCCCAGAAATCGCCGACATCCCAGCGCTCAGAAGGCACCTGGCTTATGCTGACACGGGCATCGAGAATGTTCTGCCAGAACGCCGCCGCGTCGGCGGCGTCCGGCATCACCGCGCCGACACCGATGACGGCGATAGGCTCGAACGGGTCCTGTGCGGCCTCGTCCAGCGGCTCGACCATCCGACTCAACCCTCAGTCGTTGATGCTCTCGGGCACCATGGTGCTCGAATACCCGCAATCGACATGGATGATCTGGCCGGTCACCGCCGACGACAACGGACTGGCCAGCCAGACCGCGCAACCGGCGACATCGCTCTGCTGGACGTTGCGCCGCAGCGGCGAGTTCCTCTTGACGTGATCGAGTATCGCGTCGAAGCCGGGGATGCCACCGGCAGCCAAGGTCCTGATGGGTCCCGAGGAGATCGCATTGACCCGGTGGCCGGATTCACCGACCCGGTTCGCCAACTCCCGCACCCACGCCTCCAGCGCTGCCTTGGCGATGCTCATGATGCCGTAGTTCGGGACATGGCGGGTGCTCGCAGCATAGGTCAGGGTGATGGTGGATGAATAGGGGTTGAGGTGGGGGAGAGCGTGTCTCATCAGCCGTTGCAACGAGTGCGCGGAGATGGTCATCGCGACGTTGATCGGCTCCTCCTCGACGAACAGCATGTGCCGATCGAAGCATTGAGCCGGCGCGAATCCTATGGCGTGCACGACGATGTCAGCCTTGGCGCCGGGAGACTCCTTCTGCCATTCGTCGAAGAACTCCGCCGTCGCTTCATCGGTCGCGACATCGATCGGATGGAAGGCTTCGATGGCCGGCAGTTTCTCCTGCAACTGGTAGACGCGACTCATGAATCGCTTCTGGAATCCGAGTATCAGTCGGCAGCCAGCGGCAGCCAGACTCTCGCATATCGCCCACGCTATCGAATCCTCGGAGGCGACTCCGAAGACTAGTGCTGTCTTTCCCTCAAGTTCCAGCATGGAAGCGTCACGTTCCCTTGGATGAGGCGTTCTCCGGGCTCCACCCTTCTTGACCGTTTGGGGGTGGTCCGCGCATTCTGCTCAAGGAATTCCGTACAGTTGGATCGGCCAGACATGATGCATCTGCCACAGCAATGACGTCACCTCTTCCGGTGACCAACCGGCACCGCCTTCCGGCCCCGGCTTCTGCAGCAGGCGACCGAGCGCGTGGGTGCGTTTTGGCAGTGTCTTCGGCCCCAGTACCGCGCCCGGCCGGCGAGGGTCGTCCATGTGGTCGGTCTCCATGTGCCACGGCGCCATGCCGAGCATCACTTCGCTGAGCGGTGCCATACCGAGGGATGTCTCTGCGAGAGCTGCCTCGGCTAGCGATGCTCCTGGAACCCCGTCGCCAGCGCTGCCGTCGTCGTCCGGCATTCCATTCCGACCCTTCGCTGGAGATGCCGCCCTCTGCCGGACCAGCGACGCCACCAGATTCTCGACGCTGTCTCGACCCATGTTGACCGAACTGGCGAGACCGTGAGTGAAGGCGGTCGAGACGTCGGCTGGCGCGTAGTGGCGAACTGTGCGTGCTCGTGGCATGCCCGCCGCGTCCGCCATGCGGGCGATCGCGGCGGTGGTCGCTTCGCCGGCGTCCTCGACGTGTAGCTGGACCGGCAGGTCGGTGGCGGCGCAGCGGCGGAGCACCTCTTCGAATAGCGCGTCCGCTTCGGCCGCCACCTCGGCCGGCATGGGGTAGTGTGGCCGACCGACCTCACCGACGCCGTGCGCAGTTCCGGTGCGGCAACGGCGGATGGCGGCATCGACCGAAGCGAGATGCAGCTCGGCCGCTGCCTCCGAGCCGAGTGAATCGCGTTGATGAGCCCAGACTACGGGGTGCGGTCCGAGGATCACTCGGACATCGATGTGGAACTCCTCTCGCACCTCAGCCGCCATCGCAAGGGTGTCGTCGTAGGCAGCCTCCACCTGCTCGATGGAATCGTGCAGCCGCTCGAACGGCGGTTTGTGGACAAGACACAGACCCGTGCCGCCGGTGCGGACGAAATCGTCTACGGCATCGAGATATCTGCCATCCCTGTCGAGGTGGAAGTGACCGTCGAATATCGGACCCGACCAGCGCTTCCCATCCCAGAGTCCGGCCGGATGGGCTATCCCCTCGTCGGCCGAATCCTCCGGTTCCGGCTCAGGCGAATCAGCGGTGGCTTCGGAATCGTGCCCGCCGGCGTCCGGCATCAACGACACCTCACTCGTACAAACGACCACGGTCGAAGCGGGCGTCCCAGTATCTTGCAGCGCGCTCCGCTATACCACCCGAGCGGGCGCCGGTCATCACGCAGCGGCCGTCCCGGAAGACCAGCAGTTCGATGTCATGGCGTCCATCGGAGATCCTGATGGCATCGAGCCGCGAATCCAGCGTCACGGCTGAGAAGGCGTCAGCCGCCCGTTCGAGATCCAGCCGTTCATCGAAGTCGCAGGACGCCGTGACAGGCCCCAGTTCGGTCGACAGGCCGCTCTCCGGCTCGCCGAGTGAGAGCAGCAGTTCGCGACAGGCTGCACGAGCGACTTCGTCACGGCTCGTGCCGTGCACGACGATGGCTCCAGAGGACTCGACGAGGAGAGTCACCGGTGGTTCGGCGAGTTGCCGGATGACACTGTCGCCGCTCCTGACTCCACCCAGTTCATCGACGATCCGGGCAGGGTCGATGCTCGTCGAAGGCAAGTAACGGAAGAGTTGGTTCTCGATCTTCACCTCGATGCCGCCCATCACGCCTCACCTGCCATGCACTCGACTCGCTCGGCCACCGGACCTCGCCTCAGCGCCTCGTGGAGATGCGTCAGCCAGGACTGGGTGACCGGTGCGAGCAGTATCGCCTCGGGTGGCGATTCATCATCAACCTGTTCCCGCGCGACGAGGTCTCGAAGCTCTGCAAGGGCACCCCGCAATCTCGCTGCCAGCCGGTCATCGAACGATGCACGTAGGCTCTGGTCGAGATGCGAGCGGCTATGCATCCACCAGGCGGAGGTCAATGCCGCTGCCCTGATCAGTTCATCGGCTGTCGGCGCTCGCTCCGATTCGTCTTTTGATTCCACTTCTCCTCGACCCACGATCGTGCCGACTCCTCCGCTGGCGACATCTAGCCGGTCGGTCTCGGCTCGCCCAACTCGCTTCACCATACGCCGATAACGCCGACCACCGGTGACCGCTCGCAGCAGGTTCCGAACCTTCACCTGGGCTTCAGCCGAGGCGACGGTCAAGGCGGCCCAGCCCTCGTCATCGAGGTCAGGCTCGACCAGCCAGACCGGCCGTGCCGCAGATTGCGCTGCGGCCAGCAGACGGCTCGGCTCTGGGTCGGGGAAGACCGCTCCCTGGAGCGTCTGCAGCATCGCCAGACCCGACAGCATTTGAGCGGTGCCGCCGCCCATCGCCGTCATCATGGCGACCGCCGTGCAGCCGGGCGACTCGGCCTCCTGCACCGATTGCTGCTGCCACATCTCGAGGTCCTCTTCGGTGGCCAGCAGCGCCAGACCGTGCCATCCCGGACCGGCAGCGAGACCCGGTGGCGAATGGACGGTCGGCAGGTGCGGCAGCAAACGAATGACGCCACCATCCGGGTCGCGCCAATCTTCCGCCCGCCAGACCAGAGGTGCGATGTCCTCGGCCACCTAGATCATCTCCAGATCGGCATCTCGCATCGAAGCCGCAGGCCGACGACCACTCATGGATTCTGCTCTGCCAGCCATTGCTGCAACTGTGGAATGTCCCAGCCCATGTCTAAGTAGCCCTGGATGGTGGCATCATCCCAGAACGGGAACAATGCGCGGGCCTCTACCATCCTCGGATCCTCCATCGGTGCCTGCACCGCGGCAGCGGGCTCGGGTTGCACCGCGGTCGGTGGTGCCCGCGACTTCAGTGGCTCG
>CAUZSY010000031.1:0-11740 GCA_963582725.1 Candidatus Thalassarchaeaceae archaeon | reverse complement strand
AGATCCTCGGCCGGGCCGACCGCTGAGCCGTCGGGGGGGTGGGATATGCTGCGGGTGTCCTCAGTACAGGGTCACAAGTGAGGCAGAAGATGAAGTGGGATGGTGGCTGACACTCGGTTCAGATGCCATTCCCCGAGCGCATCGAGCTGCTGCCCGAGCCGGAAGAACCTCGGATGCTCACCGCCGTCGATCATGACGCGCCGGGCTATCCCGCATCGGCTTACGGTCTCGATGAATGGGAGGAGCCACCCCCGAGAACCGATTGGTTCCATCCCTTCAAACCGCCCGTTCCGTGGGGATTCTTCACTCTCGTGGCGGGCGTCGTTCTCCTCGTGGCCTTCTCACCGGCCATCGAGTCGGTGCTGTTCGGGCCGCTCATACCGGATTCCGAGTGGGCGTTCGAGATAGCAGGCATTCGTGAACTCTCGACCGAGGGATTGACCGGAGAAGGGGTGAATGTCTGCTTGGTCGATACCGGCATTGACATCTCGCATCCGGATCTGAGAGCAGCATCCGTCATCGGGTACATCGATCTGGTCGGTGGTGTCGATTCCCGGACCGCCGATCACGGCTCCGACTTTCACGGCACGATGATGGCGGGAATTCTGGTGGCTGATGGAAAACTCCGCGGAGCCGCACCCGATGTCAGACTCTCAGTCGCCGCGGCGCTCGGCATTCAGGGTAAAGCGAATGATGAGCGAACCGTCGCCGACGCCATCGAATGGTGCTGGACCGAGATGCAGGCGGACATCATCAGCCTCAGCCTCGGTGGTGTGGCTGATCCACAGGCGCCCTTCATCGGTGACACGGTGGCAGCCGTCAACGAAGCCCTCGACAACGGTGTCTTCGTGATCGCGGCAGCCGGCAACGATGGGCCGGGAACGGATGATGTCTCGACTCCCGCCAACATCCCCGGTGTCATCGCTGTATCCGCGCACGACGCCTTCGGCGGCATCTGGGCAGATTCTTCATCCGGCTCTGAGACCGTGGGGGCCACGAACGAGAGTCGAGTCGACCCGGACCGGAAGCCTGAGGTCGCTGCTCCGGGTGTCGACATCATTTCCACATCAGACCCGTCTCTGCAGGTCCCATACTCATCCAGCAGCGGCACTTCAGATGCGACAGTGTTCGTCACCGGAGCTCTTTCATTGATACTCGAACGGCACGGCGACGCTCTGCACGCGGCTCATCCAGAAGATGGCAGAGCCAGGATAGCCCTCGTCAAGACCGCCTTGATGATCAGTTCCAGCGATGGCTCGCCGTCGGATCACGACTCTCGAGGCGGTTACGGTTCGCTGTCATCCAAAGCGTGGGAATCAGAGGTCGCGAAGGCGCTGGTATAGTGAGCAGGACTGGTCCATGAGTGGCCGCTCGACCGGTTGCTCGATGAGATGGCCGAGCCCGTGCGCAAGCGGTGGTCAGGACATCGTTTTCGATGCACTGGATACAGAATCTGCATATATCTCCGACTTGCCCCCTTGGTATTTTCATAACTGCATGATATTTTTATAGATATTTCAGTGAAAAATTGATATTCTCATCTTGACGGAGACGGTGGGCAGGGTGCGATTGAACGCCAAGCAGTTATATCGGGGCTGGGGATGGGCGTGGTCGAGGAATCGATGATGATTCACCAGAATGCTCAGAGAAGTCTGCTCATGACAGTGTTGTTCCTGGCCAGTTCGCTGGCCGTTCTCACAGGGCCTGTCCCGATCGCTGCCGGTGCCACTTCGAGCGGTACCATATCCTCCGATGAGGTGTGGTCCGGAGGCCATTCGGTGACCGGCGATCTGATCGTCGGCCCAGGCGTCAAGCTGACCATTCAACCGGGTACGACCGTGACCTTCGCGAACGGCACATCTCTCGTGATCTATGGTGATCTCTGCGCAGGTGACGTGGCGTGCGGGGCGAGTTCTACAGCCAGTAATTCGAGTCGAATCAATCTGCAATGGTCGAACCCGAGCAATGCATCGGCCAGAGGTGAGTGCTACGGTCTCTACGCCAACTTCTGGAACCGTGACCCGTCGTGCAACGAGGGCGTCTATCTGAGCAGTTCCATCGACATCGGCAAGACGAAGTTGAACCATGTCACCTTCACCAACACCTACGGCATGCCGATCTATGTGCCGGCGATCCAGAAGTTCCGATACGGTGCGCTGGTCCTCGATGGCGCCAGCCCTGTCCTCACCGGGCTGAAGTTCACCGGAGTGAACACCAGTTCATTGCTCGCCCTCGACCTCGCGACCCCAGACATCCAGGGTGGCGAGTTCGTCGTCGGTGACGATGCGGAGGAGGTGGCCGGCTCAGCCATTCAGATCTACGGCGCCGGCAGCACTGTCTCGCCGCTCAAGTTGACAAGCCCCATATTCACCGGTTCAGCCAAGGGTTGCTCGGAGCAGGATGGCGGACGGCACGTCCTCTGGGCCGAGGAGGCGTTCGTCGACATCGACCACCCGGTCGTCAATTCCGGCGATTATGGTATCCGTCTGGATGATTCCGCTGGTGTGCTGAGAAGCGGCACATTCCGTACCACATGCAACGCAATCGACATCAACGGTCACAAGATAGTAGCCGGAGCCGATTACGAACTCAGTGTCATCAACAACTCGATAGAGACCAACGAGCGAGCCGGATTCACAGCGTATGACGACGCTTTCGTAGATCTCGGCGGCAACACGATCAGCGGCGCGTCGGAGGGTTCGGGGGTCATCGTCAAGAGCAGTATAGTCAATGCGCACCACAACATCATCGGTCCGATCGGTGGCTGGAACGGTTTCTGGATGTTCGGGGCATTCGATGTCAGGATCGAGAACAACTCGATCGCCCAGACGGCGAAGGACCCGATCATCGCTGGTGGTTACCACTACGGTGAGAGCGGCTGGAGCCTGAATTCACCGCAGCCGGCCCGAGTCCATGTGGCGAACAACTCGATCGAGTGGAGCGGCGGCCAGTGCCAGTCGACCAAGATATGGGAGGGCAGAGTCGGCGCGGCGGACGTGGACGGGAACTTCCAATGCGCAGCGCTGCACGCCTTCAGGTCGGCTGTCACCTTCAAGAACAATCTAGTGGTATCGACCGGCTCCGGTGACATCGATGCCATCCGTGCTGTAGGGGCGCTGCTCGATGTCGAGGATAATGTGTTCCAGACGACGGGAGTGGGGGCTCGGATCATCGAGCATAAGAACGGGGCCGGCGTCGCCACAGACTATGGATCGAACGCCTTCTTCGCCCGCAACACATGGTCGAACGTCTCTCAGACCTACAATATCACGAAGAGTTCCGTCACCGTCCAATCGGAGACCATACCGCCAGCCCCCGCGACATCCAACGCCACTTCGCCGGTCGGCCTGTCCTGGCCGGACACAGAACCGTACGACGCCAACTGGGATGGCATCGTGCTGCCGCCTCGGATGAAGGCCTGTTCGACATGCAAGAACATGACGCCGCTCGACCTGCCGCAGGCCAACGAGATGGTCAACAATTCGACCGTCTTCACATTCGCCGATCTCGGGTCGTTCAGCACCGATGACATCTATCTATCCTCATCGCCGAGCAAGTGGTCCATCCAGGTACGCGAAGCCGAGTTGGTGCAGTTCCGAACCGTCGTCAACAATGTCCGGGTCGGCGGCGCTTCGGTTCTGATAGAGGACGCGAGAGGCGTCGACCTGTACGATCTGACGAGCGACGCCCAAGGTCTGACCCCATGGTTCGCGTTACCGAGCGACTTCCATCTCGATTTCAGGGGTTTGGGTCCGAATGACGATGACCCGGACAACCGGGCGAACAGCCCGCTCGAGAATTCCTGCAGCGACGGCATCGACAACGATGGCGACTTGATGGTGGATATGGATGACACCGACTGTGACGGCACCAGCGCCAGCCGGGAGTACTCCAAGTACTACTACACCTCATACCGATTCGGCAAGGGATACGATAAGGGATCCATCCTGCTCGACGGCAGCATCGCGAGTTGGCCGCAACCGGTCCATCTGGAGAACCTGCCACCCTCCCTCGAGGTCATTCAGAACGATCACGCCTCGATGAAGAGGATCGTCAACTTCACCGGCTCCGCCCATGACGGCATCGCAGGTCAGGTGTTCGACAGCGATGTCGAGGCGCAATGGTCCCAGAAGGGCACCGTGCAGCGGATCGAAGTCAAGGACCCGTTCACCAGTGATTGGATCGATGCGAGCTACGCATACGATACCAGCGGTGCTGCAGGTCAGGTCTCCCGTGACAACCACCCGTTCTCCTCATGGTACTTCGAGTACGACATGTCCGATCAGGTGGCGCGGGACTATACCTTCGAATTCCGGGCCTACGACGGTGTCGATCACAGTGACATCGTTACCAGAGACATCCGATTGAACACCCAACCGCCGGTCATCACGACCATCTCATCGCCCGGTGACGGTACCACCCACAAGACCGGTATGGTGCACTTCTCCGGCCAGGCCTCGGACGACTATATCGGCATCATGGGCAGTGACATCGACAAGATCTGGTTCGAGATCGAGGGACCCAACTTCTACACCAAGACCGGTACCACCGGTGGTGAAGGCTGGTCGTGGGACTGGGATGTCAGCGGCATGCCTCGAACGATGGATGTCTACACGGTCCGGATATGGGCCTCGGATTCAGATTTCTGTAGAGGTGAGATAGGCGAGTGTACACCACGCGAGATCAGCATCATCATCGACAACCGCAACTCGAGGCCGAACATCCAGTTGCTGTCGCCCGAGGACGGACAGAGCATGAGCGTCGGCATGGATACCGCCATCACCGGTCGAGCGGCCGATGCGGATGGTCAGGTGACGCTGGTCGAGATCGAGATTCTGGACCCACAGGCCGGCTTCCAGAAACTGCCCGACGGCCCGCATACGATAGTCACCGAGATAGGTGAGAGCGGTCTCTGGCAGACCGCTTGGGATTCCAGCCAACTCGTCCATAATCAGCAATACGTCATCAAAGCGAGGTCTTTCGATGGATTCAACTACAGCGATTGGGCAGAGATCGAGATAACCGCTCACAATCCGCCCGATGCGGGTAATCTACCGCCGGTCTTCAACGCCACCGGCTGGCAGACCTCGTACAATCTGTTCTGCGAAGAGGATTCTACGCGAACCGACCGCTGCACCAGGGTCGAAATCGACCTGAACCAGCATTTCTCAGACCCGGATGGCGATGAATTGACTTTCTATGTCAGAGATGATGACCAGATGTTCCGAGATGACGATCACATGCTGGTCGTCAAGATAGGTGTTCTCGACGGCATCGCTTCCTACGATCCGATCGACATGTCCTATCTCGGCTATGCCGATGTCTCCAACTGGTCACTTGAGAACGTCATCATCATCGCTCGCGACCCGTCCGGGGGTATCGAGGTCTCTCAGCCGATTGATTTCAATGTCCAAAGCGTCTCCTTCGTCGTTCAGCGAGAGGCGGATGACGGCTCGGTCGCGGCGAAGGACGAGCTGGTCATGTTCAGCGGTCGCGGACGACCCGGCAAGACCGTCACCGCGCTGTTCGGCGGCACGACGCTGAACTCGACGGTGGTCGATGATAACGGCGAATGGACTCTTGGCGTCGCCTCTTCACGACTTTCGGCCGGTGGCAACTCAATCCAATTCGAGTATGGCGGCAGCAAGATGACGAACCAAGCTCAGTCGGTGACGGTCGAGGGTGCGGTAGAGGGCGGCGGCTTCGGCATCGTGGCGTGGGCCGCCATCGCCATCATAATCAGCGCCCTGCTGATAGCCGTGTTCGCCTTCTTCTTCGTCGAGTTCGAGGATATTGATGAAGATGCTGAAGCGATGGCGGCGACCGTCGAAGAAGACCCTTATGCGTGGGCCAAGGCGAGGACTCTGGAGATCGATCAGGCAGCTTCGGCACCTCCCTCCGTGACGCCTCAGGCCGGGGCTGACACAACGGCGCAGACCATCGCACAGCAGGTTCAGCAGCCCCTCGTCTCACAGATCCAGACACAGGGATACCCCGGCTGGCGCTGGGACCAGGCGACCCAGCAGTGGTTGCCCGACCCCGACTCCGAAGGCGGCCCTTGAGCCGAGCCAGTCGAATGATGGGGTGGGTGCGTGCTGCAGGGACGACTCGGTGTTCAGGAGCGGATAATGCTCCATCTTCGAGACTACGCGGATTACTCTGAATCGGTCGAAGTGCCGTTCTCGTTATCTCAGATGGGCATCGCGAACGCGGTTTCCATCGCCCGCAGCAATGTGCCCAGAGCGATAGCCGGCCTGAAGGAGGACGGCCAGTTGATCGAACGGCAAGCGCATGTCAGCGGTGTCAGCAGGAAACGCAAAGCGTACTTCCTGACCGAGGCCGGATTGCAGGCGGCCGAGGAGGTGTGGCGGCATGTCTCAGAACAGGAGTTGCGCATCCATATGCCGGATGGTCATGTGATAACGACGACATACGGAACGGTTCAGGATGACATCCCTTTCCAGATGAGGATAGTCGATGTCTTGAGATACATGGATGACAACGGCATGCTCGATCTCCGGACCCTCTCACCCGACCTGATCGAACGGGACCTCTCCAAGCACATCGAGAAGCAGTTGGTCACATCGCTCGGCGATCTGCCGCGGACCCGGACGTTCTTCGGTCGTGAGCGGGAACTCGAGACGATGGTCAACCTGCTTGAAGCACGGCCGACGACACTGTTGGTGCCGGGCATCGCCGGCATCGGCAAGACCGCTGTGGCCGCGAAACTCATCGAATTGTTTACCCATAAGCGCAATCTGATTTACCACCGCTGTCAGGATTGGGAGGGCAGCAGAGCGTTTCTGGAGGCTGTGGCCGAGTGGTTGGCGGCAATCGGTAACGACGACCTCTCGGAGTACCTCGCATCGACCCCAGTCCCACAGCCCACCCTGGCGGTGAATCTCATCGTCGAGGGGCTGCAGACCGCTCCAGCACTGTTGATCGTCGACGATCTGCACAAGGTCGGGGACGAGACGTTGACCAGCATCCTGCGCGGATTGTCGTTGCGTTTGAACGAGTGCAAGGAGTCTGGCATGGTGCTGTTCTCGCGCTCCTTCCGGATGGTCATCCCGGAGAAGGATCCCGAGGGGCAGATCATCATACTCGTGATGCCGCTCGATGGGCTCGATCAGGACGCGTGCCGAAACCTGTTGACGACGATGCCAGACATCGACATGGCGACCTACATCCACATCTACAACCTCTCACGCGGTCACCCTCTGGTACTGCAGTTGATCAATCGCGGCTCGGTCGGAGACACCTTTCACGAAACGCTGGAGAAGTTCGTGGAGAAGGAGATCTTCTCCAGGCTGTCGGGAGCCGAGAAGCGTTTGCTCGGAGCCCTCGCGATTTTTCGCGAACCGATGCCTCTGGATGCTCTCAGCAGCGCCGATCTCGACACCGACCTGCTCGACGATCTGGTCGAGAAGGGGTTGGCGAGACGGGCCGACAGCGACAATTACGATGTCCACGATCTGGTCCGCGAGTTCCTGTCCAGATCGCACGATGAGCCGGTCAGGTTGGAACTCCACACGGCGGCCTGCGACTGGTATCGTGAACGACGCGGTGGCGCCGATGAGGACATCGAGTATCTCTACCATCTGGCGAGCGCCGATGATGGCGAAGGCTTCGTCGCCGTTCTCGAAGAGGTCGGTCGTGGCTTGGTCCGAGCCGGCCGAATCGAACTACTCGGCATATTGGATATGCTCGACCGGAGCGACCTCGGACCGCCGTCATGGGTAGGCATCCAGGAGTTGCGCGGCGACATCCTCTCGCTGCAGGGCAGATGGGATGAGGCTGAGACAGCATACTCCGAGGCGCTGCCGCTGTCTCGGGATTCCAAGATGCGGCAGACGGAGGCGAGATTGCTGTCCAGTCAGGCCGACATCGCCGTCCAGCGTGGTGCTCTGGATGCAGCCTTGGAGCTGCACAACCAGTCTCTGTCGATCTTCATCGATTTGAACGACGCCGAGGGTGCTGCTCGGACCTACAACAACATGGGTTCGATATTCCGCAGACGGCGCGACACCAAGAGAGCGGTGGAGGTGTACGAGAACGTCGAGGGCCTGTTGGCGACCGAGGATGATCCGAACCTGGTCGAAGCACGCATCCGACTAGCCTCGGCGTTCCTCGACATGGATGAGTTGGACCGGGCCCGCGACCACGCCCTGACCGCCTACGAGGAGACGCTCGAACAGGAGGATGAGACCCTGAACGCTCGGGCCCGCGCAGTGCTCGGTCGATTCTACGCCAAGAGCGACGACCCGGAACTGGCGCTCCACCACTACACCGCGGCGCTGGATGCACTGGCCGAGCAACCCGATCAGCACAGCGCCGTCGAGGTCAAGATGCTGCTCGGTCAGGTTCTCGTCGATGCGGATCGGATGGACGAAGCGATAGAGCACTATTCCGCGGCGCTCGGAATGGCCGAGGCCAATGACTACCGGGTGCTGGTCGGTGAGTTGCTGGCCCGCCTCGGTGAGGCGACACCGGACAGGCAGGCACGGATGGACTATCTGCAGCGTTCGCTGACGGTGTTCCGGGCGCTCGGTGCGAAAGAGAGGATGAAGGATGTCCAGATGGCGGTACATCGCGCCATCATGGGTTGAAACGAGTGTCGCCGCCTCGATGCACCGGCTGGGTGGTGAGTTGAGTCTCTGATGGATCGGGTCCGGCAGTCACCGGAATCGAGTCATCCGGAGAGGGGCCTCGTTCAGAAGCCGGGTTGACGCAGGGTGATGACGACTTCGCCGTCGGCCAGGCTGACCCAGACCGACTCGGCCCCGGCAAGGTCGACCTCGCCGTGATGCCAGGTGTTGGCGGCACCACTGATCGATTGCTCGATGACCCGATGTCCAGACATGTCGGACAGCAGCACGGTATCGTTGGTCAGCAGTAACCGAAGGCCCAGTCCAGTGTCGGCCGAGAGCAGCAATGGCACCGGCTCAGCATAGGCCGCATCGCTGGCTAGACGGGCTGCAGCGTCGGCTCTCTCGATCGCCTGGGTGATGTCGCGCACGTTCTCTTGCATCGCTTGATCGGTCCACCTCTCTTCAGTCGCCTGTTCGAGATCCCATGTCCACAGTGAGAAGGCGGTCAGGAACATCAGGCCCAGCAGGAAGGTGAGGAGATAACCGATCTCGGTCGCCGCCGCGACCTGATCGTCACGCAACGAAGTCATGTGGACACCTCCGAGAAATGCCTCATCTCTGCCAACTGCAGGTTGAATGACACCACCTCGCCACCAGCGTGGTAGACGCTCTCGTCCGATCCGGGCAGCGTCTGGACCCAGCCCACATGATCGTCGAGCAGGTCTAATCGTCCGGGGTGGGTCAACCAGTCCACGGAATGGTAGAGTTCCAGACCGGCGTGGTCGGCGATGGCGACGCCGTACGGTCCATCCCAGCCTCGTCGCACCTGCCAAGCCTGCATCGAAGCCAGTTGAGAGCGATGGTCGAGAGTCAATTCGACTTGACGGAGTCCACCGCCGACCGCCGATCCGCTGTCCGGCATGATCAGTGGGATGGTGGCGGCGAGACGAGGCCCCGGTCCCTCACGTGACGGTGTGGGCACGATGACGGCTGTTTCGAATTCTGGATGATTGGTGCCGACGAAACCGCCTCTCGTGGCCACCTCCATGCCGGTGATGCTGCTCCTGAAGGTGTACGAGAGTCTGGGCAGAGGAATGGTCCAGCCGGTCGCCACCAGACTGTTGGAGCCATTCGGGCCATCGCCCCTGACGTTTATCGTTAGACCGAACGGATGACTGCCGTCACGCCACGCCTGTCGAATCGTCGAATCACTGGCGAAGGAGACATCCTTCCACGGCAGTGAGACGTCGATCCAGCCGGTGATCCGCTGGCCGAGTGGCAGGCATCGTTCCTCACCGTTCTCCGGTATCGATGTCAGACCATCTTCACCGGCCGACAGATAGACTCGCAGCGGTCGTGCGACCCCCTCCGAATCATTTCCAGCGATGGTGAGTCTGCCGCTGACGGTGGCCGCCCAGGAGGTCACCACACCTCGGCTGACAGACTCCACCGATCCGTTCAGTCCGGCCGGCAGGAAGGGATCGGCCCAGATGTCGTATCCTGCTGTCGGTGCCAGAGGTTGCAGGTGCAGCGATGTGTTCCCAGAGACCGGCAGGGTCGGGGCCGAGATATCCCATGCCGTGCCACCGGTCCTGCCGCTGTCGGCAGCGTGCGCCAGATCGAGGCTGCCCGGTCGCTGCAAGCCGTCGCCATCGGCGTCCGCCAGAAGGTGGATGCTGATCGGCGAGGCCGCCACGATCCAGCCACGATTCTGATCGGTCCAGGGTATTCTGATATCGCCTCGGGCTGGAATCGAATGGTAGAACCCCTCCACCCTGACCGACGTCGGTGAAGTGTTGGGATTATGCAGCGACAGGCTGCCGTTGGCGGCCGGAGCGAGGAATCTCTCACCGATCGCGCTGCCGACCGCATCGAGCAGAGTCGCATCGCCAGCATCGCTCAACGATGATCCGGCCCAACGGAGCATCAGCGTCGAAGGAGCGCTGCTCGTGATGTGCATGACACCGGCTTCCACATCGCCCCGCCATTGCCAGTGAGATGCCTCTGTACTGCCTGAGGAGCCATCTGAAACAGATGCGGCAGGGGCCACCGCCCGACCCGAAGATGCCGTCCCCGACCATGCGATGTCGTTGCTCTGGTCAGCCACCATGCTGATCTCGACTACGCCTGATGGTAGCGGCAGAGTCCACGCCCTGCCCCTCCCGGAGGCATCCGCGAAGTCAGGTGGAACGATGGTCTGACCACCCTCTCCTCTGAGCAGTAGCACACGCAGCCGGCTAGAGGAGTTCAACCACGCCTCATCGTCGCCCGTCAATGTCACCGTCCACAGCCCGTTCACCTTCGTCGTCGTCGTCAACCCGTCTTGATCGAAGTCGATTCTGGTCGATTGCAGCCCGTTCTGCAATGAAGCGACCGGGGCTGCCGCGATGGTCCCGGTGAGGGCTGGGATCCGGTAGACCTGCAACGCCTCTCCGGACGCGCGGAGGTCGGAGAAGCAGATCGATTCCGTCCTTCCCTCCGGATGCCGCAGCTGCATCGAGTCGTCGAGGTCCATCGCACCGTCCAGTCGCAGTGAATGGTTCTGCAGATGGCTGGCGGTGTACCATGTGCCACCTTTCCGGAATGACCAGGCGAAGGTTCCCGTGTGCGGCTTGAGTTCGAGTTTCGCGATGTCGCTGGGCGCTCCCGCCTCCGCCAACCGGATGGTTTCAGCGGCGTAATCCGACAATTGACCGCCTACCATCTCCCGCTCGATGGCGCCCTGTCTCTCATCGATCAGGGGAATGATGCTGACCATCATGCCGGAGATTATCGATAGAACACCCGCGAACAGCAGCACGGTTGCGACGGCGGCTGAGACCGCTTCCTCATTCCTGCGCAGCCTCAGACCCTCACCTCCAGTCGCTGCAGGATGACAGCGAGGTCGATCGAGCGGTCGGACGGGTGGAATGTCATGCCATCGATACCCGACAGGCGGCCGTCCGGTCCGAAGCCGGTGTAGGAGGCGAGATCACCGGTGGCGCGATATATCTCGTGATCGTGACTCCAGTGGTCTAAGTAGCGTCGTTGAACTGTCGAATCACCACCGATCTGCATCTCGATATGAAGATTCCGAGCATCATCACTCTGCAGCAGGTCGACGGCGCCGAGCGACAAGAGTTCGACCCGGCTGGCCGATCTCGTGCCCT
>CAUZSY010000030.1:0-11916 GCA_963582725.1 Candidatus Thalassarchaeaceae archaeon | reverse complement strand
TGAGATTGAACGCGGCCGCATCCACCCAACTGGTCCAGTGCCAGCCACCGTCGATCACAGACTGGTAAGATTTGTCAGCCGAGAACTGGATTTCGACGCCGCTGCCGTTCAGGTCCTTCCAACTGGCAGCCGGAGACAGGTCCGCGGTCAGGCTCAGGACGCCCTGCTCCATCACCACGGAGCCGTCAGCCGGCGTCGCGATGTAGACGCTGCCACGAGTGAGGTTGCCTATCGACGAATACGACACCTGCAGGTCGGGCCGGTCGGCGACCGTCGTCGACTCGCTGGTCACGCATTGGGTCGGAATCCCCAGCGCCGACAGTAAGAGGTGCACCTCGGAGGTGTTGTCGCGCAGCGCCTGCTGGGCGATCCTGGTGATGTTGAGCGAGATCCAGCCGCTGCTCGACGAGGTCTTCGGCGGCTCCCAGATGCCTCGGTCGGCAGGCTCGGCCGAGGCCCCCGGCGACGACCAGTTGACGCCGGTCGAAGCGCGATTCCAGGTCGCATTGCTCTCGGACCAGTTGGCATTCATCGTGGCTGCGTAATACACCGTTCTGCCGGTCCCGAGGAACGTCATCTGGGTGCATTTGATGCGTAGGGTGGCGTAGTGGATGCGGAGGCTGCTCGACATCGGGATGCCACCTGAATCCGTCATGTTGAATGAGATCAGGCCGCGACTGTCGAACATGTCCGACTTCGCCAGCAGCATCATGTCATCGGTGCCGTAGTTGTTGTTCGGTGCGCTCGAATTGATCGCTGTGTCCGTCGTCGCTCCGTTCGACACGACCGCGTGCTCGGGCTGGAGGGGGTCATCGAGGTGTTCGGAAGTGGTGATGGTGGCGGACCATGAGGTGACGGTCAGGAACAGAGCCATCAGCAATGCGGCGGTGATTCTCCTCCGGTCGAAACTCCGTACGGCCATGGCTGAACCCACGTGTGACGGGAAGGTGGACCCAATAATGGGTTCCGGTCTGGAGACCATGCTTGCATGGTCGTCCAGAGAGGTTTCTCGGGAGGTCTGTCCAGAGGGCTTCCTCGTACCGCTGGAACGGCTCTCGAAAGCGGCACGATGTTCGTGGTACCGACCTGAGTGGGCAACCGTCCCCAAGAGGTCAGGCGACGCTGCAGGCAGGCGCGCTGGCGCGCGCTAGGGCGTGCCGGATGTCCGGCGCAAAGGTTGATTGACGCTCGCTGCGAGCCGGCCTCGGTCAGAAGATGAGTCAACTCTGGGTGGAGAAGCACCGACCTCGCTCGGTCAGCGAGATGCGTGGTCAGCGAGCCGTCGTAGAACGGCTGCAGCGATACGCAGAGGTGGGCACCTTCCCGCATCTTCTGTTCTCCGGCCCGCCTGGAACCGGCAAGACGACCGCTGCACTCGCTCTGACCAACGACGTCTTCGGTGATTCACATCGGACCAATCTGCTGGAGATGAACGCCTCGGACGAGCGCAGGCTGGATTCCATCCGGACCAAGGTGAAGCGGTTCGCTCGGACCGCGCCGCTGTCCGGCGCCTCGTTCAAGGTGATCTTCCTCGATGAGGCGGATTCGCTGATCCATGAGGCGCAGGGTGCTCTGCGCCGCATCATGGAGCAGTATTCGGAGACCTGCCGCTTCATCCTGTCATGCAACTACTCGAGCCGGATCATCGAACCGATCCAGAGTCGTTGCGCGGTGTTCCGATTCCGACCGCTGGCCGATGACCAGGCGCTGGCCCAGATCGAAGCGGTGGCGGCCGCCGAGGGCGTCGAACTGGACGCCGACGCAGCGGCGGCCATCGTCCATGTCAGTCTCGGCGACCTGCGAAAGGCGATCACCGCGCTGCAAGTCGCGGCGGCGATGGACATTCATGTCAGCCGCGACCTCGTTTACGAGACCAGCGCCACCGCGCCACCCGAGGTGCTGCAAGGATATCTGCTCGCCTGCCGTGAGGACGGCTTCCAGCCGGCGCGTCGCCGGATGCGCCAGATCCTCGACGATTTCGGTCTCGCGGGCACCGACTTCGTCAACCAGCTGCACAACGAGCTGCACGCCATGGAGTTCCTCGAGGAATCGACCAGACTCGACCTGACCGAGTTGATGGCCGAGATCGATTTCAGGTTGGTCGAGGGTGGTGGCGAGATGCTGCAACTCGACGCGATGACGGCTCGTATATCCTCTGCGATCGGCGGCTGAGCCGGAAGGTGCGGTGCCGGAGAGTTCGGTGCAGAGATCGGGGTAGGTGGTTTGAACACCGGTCAATCGCCTTCGATGAGCAGCGTCCAGACGCGCCGTGGCTCACGATTGACCCACGGGTCCCCCTGCTCTTCGAGGTCGACCTCCAATCTGTACTCGCCGATCGACAGGGTGCCGAGATCGAATGCGACGCCCCGGTCCATGGGATGTGGCGTCAGCATCGAGGGGCTCGCGGCCGAGTCGTTCTCGACCAACAGGGCATCGAAGTCCGTCAGGAATGACTGGCCACCGATGCTGGCGTTGTGTTCGACCAGAATCGTCTCCCCTTGAACGAGCCGGACAGCGATCCTGGCCTTCGTAGGATCGTCGTTATCGGAGATGCCGAGCATCAGCCATAAATGTCCGTCGAGACCGTCACCATCCGCCTGCACGACGAACCCATCCCCGGTCCATGCGACCCTGTCACTCCAGTTCGCCGACTCCGGTCCGTCGCCATCGAAGCCGAGCGAAGGGCTGGCCGCCAGTTCCGGCGCACTGATGTCACCGAGCGGCGGATTGACGACGACTATGCTGATCGAGAGCCAGGTGAATATCCAGAGGAACGAGGCACGGACCCAGTTGCCGAACGTGTAGCGCTCGTGCATGGCGCTGGAGAGCACCAGCCGGTGCAGGGTGGGGAGGCTGGCGACGAGCAGCATCGGCAGCAGCCAGAGGACGGTCGCCGGACCGTCCATCGACGGCATCATCACGTAACGCATCAGCAGCGCCACAGTGATCGCTCCGACCAGCACCACCCACATCGAAGCGGTGTCCGCCTTCTCTTTGGCATGGAACTCGGCCGGCTCGAACGGCTCTATGCCAATTTCACCGCCCGGTCGCTTCTTCTCATCGGACTCGCCCCTCGAAGAGGCTTTCGACTTGCGCCGGTCGAGTGCGGCGGAGCGTAGCGCAGTGTCGACATCCACCATGCTGCTCGGCTCGCCCGGTGGGCCAATCGCCTATGAGCGTTGGTGGCCGGGACCAGCCGATGAGTGAAACGCTCATAGCGGCCTCAGAGGTCGGCCGGTTCGCAGCCGGGGTGGCGTAGTTGGTGGCGCGTCGGACTCATAGGGCACGCGGTCTAACGGCCGCGCTTGCGTATGACGTCGCCTGAGACATCCGAAGGTCGCGGGTTCGAGCCCCGCTCCCGGCACCTCTCATCGGCCGGCGGTCGAGCATCGCTGTGAGCGGAGAATAGGCGTAAGGCAGCGACACGACCGCGTCCGAGCCGCACGATTGATGGCCCTGAAGATGCGCCCGGGTCGCATGAGTGACGAGCCGGGGGTCGGCGACAGGGTCCGTCTGACGGTGGCCGGCCGTGCCTGTGAAATGGTCCAGGAAGGTCTGGTTCTGGAGCCGGTGGCGGCCGACTGCATCACCATCAAGTTGGTCAACGGCTACAATGTGACCCATCCGCTCACCGACATCGAATCCGTGCTGCTGCTCGATTCCGCTGCAGAATCCAGCAGTGCCGGCGGCTCGGCCGAAGCCGCCGCCGGCGAAGAAACCCCTCAGCCGGACCAGCAGACTGGCCTGCCGCTGGTCGTGCTGCTGCACACCGGCGGCACGATAGCCAGTCGGGTCGATTACGCGACCGGTGCGGTGACGGCGCGGTTCGAGCCGGAGGAGATCATCGACGCGGTTCCGGAACTTCGGCGGATCGCCTGCATCGAGGCGGTCAAACTCGGCAACATGTGGTCCGACGACATGCGACCGCGGCACTGGAACAGGATACTGGAGGCGAGCGCCGAGGCGTTCGCCGGCGGCGCCGTCGGTGTCGTAATCACGCACGGCACCGACACGATGCATCTGACGGCGGCGGCGATGGCGTTCGGCTGGGCTGGCAGCGGTGGCAGGCCGCCGGGCAGAGTCGTGCTGAGCGGCGCCCAGCGATCGAGTGACCGCGGATCGACGGATGCGGCGGAGAATCTGATCGCGGCGGTCCACTGGGCAGCCCGAGGGCCGACCCCGAGCGGCCATCGAGATGCTGCCGTCATCGTCATGCACGCGACCGCCTCGGACGGCGTCTGCGCGGTCATCGCCGGCTGCGCCGCCCGCAAGTCGCATTCATCTCGCAGAGATGCGTTCGAATCGATAGACCAGCCGCCCATCGCCACGATCGCCATCGAGGCTGGCGGGTGCAGCATCTCGATGTCAGAAAATGCCGCAGGGGCATCAGAACCGGCTGCCGATCGGCCGCTGGTCAGCCAGCCGACCTTGTACTCGGAGCAGACGGCCATCGCTGAGTTCGTCGCCAACGGTCACATGCAGCCCCGGTTCGTCGCCGCTGCCATCGGTGCCGGGGCTGACGCACTGCTGATCCACGGCACAGGACTGGGTCACCTGCCGCTCGACGATCCGGCCGGCGACAGCCCGGAGAACACCGAACTGGCGGCTCTGTTCAGAGACTACTGCGCCGGCGGCGGCATCGCCGTCGTCTCGACCCAGTGCATCAGCGGACCGGTCAACATGGACGTCTACGCGAAGGGGCGTGACCAGCAGCAGCTGGGACTGATCGGGCACGGTGCTTCGGCACCCCCGGCGATCGCTCTGGTCAAGTTGCATCACCTGCTGTCGAGAGGTCTCGATGCGGCCGGGATACAGGCGGTCTGGGCCTCCGACCTGGTCGGTGAGAATCCGCTGTCGATCCGAGAATGAACCAATTGAACATTCTCATTCTCCAATTGAACCAGTCCAGGCTCCACCTAGTCCACGACAAGCCCATCTGACCCTACATGCCCAAACGAGTGGCTACCCAGCCGTTCCTTCACCCTCACCACCCCTTCCACCATCCGGTGATGACGTTCATCTGAGACGGATTCTTGACGAGGTGATGCTGATATGCGTCCGACTGTTCGCTGCACCGATGCCGGAATCAGGTCGCAGCGCCGAGGCGCTCGAAGACATGCGGCGAACGGCCGCGGCGGCGGGTGGCCGCTCGAAGGTCGAAGCCCTCCGAGCCGCTGGTAGACGAACGGCTCGCGAACGAATCGATTCTCTGCTCGATCCTGACTCGTTCATCGAGATCGACGCGTTCCTGACCAGCCGGACCACCGACCACTCGCTGCACCTGCTGCCGCATCCCGGCGACGGCGTCGTCGCCGGCCACGGCAGCATCGATGGTCGCCGGATATTCTGCTTCGCCCAGGACTTCTCGGTGTTCGGCGGCTCGGTGGGCGAGATGCACGCGAAGAAGATAGCCAAGATCGTCGAGATGGCGGAGCGGGCGATGATACCCCTGGTCGGCATCTGGGACGGGGGGGGTCAGCGGGCCCACGACGGCGTCACGGCGCTAGGCGCCACCGGCGAGGTTCTCGATAGACTGGTGGCCTGTTCGGGCCGGGTGCCGATGATCAGCCTGGTGCTCGGACCGGTGGTCGGCGTCTCAGCGATGGCTGCGGTGCTGGCTGACTTCGTTGTCATCGGCGCCGACCACGGCGAATTCTTCCTGTCATCGCCCTTTGAGACGCCGGAGGTCTCCGACGAGGGAATGACCAGCAGCGAACTGGGCGGCGCCGACACGCACGCCAGCAGGAGCGGCATCGCCTGTCTGGTGGCGGCTGACGAGGACGACGCGATGGACATCGTCGCCGACCTGCTCTCGCATCTGCCGGACCACTGTGATGCGATGCCGCCACGGATAGATGGCGGCGATCCCGTCGACCGCTGCTCAGACGCCCTCTCTGAACTGGTGCCGGCCGACTCGAACCGCCCGTACGACATGGTCAGAGTGATCCAAGAGGTCGTCGATGACAAGGTGTTCCTCGAACTGTTCCCCGCCTATGCAGAGAACATCGTCATCGGATTCGCTCGGCTGGCTGGACAGCCGGTCGGCGTCGTCGCCAACCAGCCGAGAGTGCTGGCCGGTTGTCTCGACATCGATGCTTCCGTCAAAGCGGCCCGATTCGTTCGAACCTGTGACTGCTTCAACATCCCACTGCTCACCTTCGTCGACGTGCCGGGGTTCCTTCCGGGCACGGTGCAGGAGTGGGGTGGGATCATCAGACATGGAGCGAAGCTGCTGTACGCGTACGCCGAAGCGACCGTGCCGAAGATGACCGTCGTGACCCGAAAGGCGTACGGTGGCGCCTACCTCGCGATGTCATGCAAGCACCTCGAATCGGACTACAATGTCGCCTGGCCGACCGGCGAGTTGGCCGTCATGGGTGCGGCCGGAGCGGTCAACATCATCCATCGGAGGGAATTGAAGGCGGCCGACGATCCCGTCGGCGAGCACACCCGTCTGGTGGCCGAGTATCGACACAAGTTCGGTGACCCGTATGTGGCGGCGCGGCACGGCTGGCTGGACGATGTGATCGAACCGGCCGAGACTCGGCTGCGGCTGATCAGGGCGCTCGAACCGTTGCTGTCGAAGCGGGTCTGGCGGCCACCGCGGAAGCACGGGAACATCCCGCTCTGACCGGTTCGGGAGCACGCGACGCCGTACCAGCGGGGCTCTCGATACGGCAACGAGGCGGCCTGCGAGCCTCCGTTCAGCATCGGGCAGCGACGACACCTTGGAAGGCGGCCATAGTGGATGGCGCAGACGGCATCAGCGAGCGACCATGCTCTCCATGGCTCTCAATCGCGCAACCGTCAGAGCGAGATCGGGCAGCGACTCGATCAGGTCCGGTCTGATGAGGCGGGCCCACGCTTCGAGATGCTGCGCCGCCAGCAGCCACCTGCCATCGAGAGTCTTCGAGCCGTCCATCGACTGATCGGGAGACCCCGAGCCGCCGTGCCGATAGGTGGCCGCGAGATGGATGGTCGCCGGCCGGCTGAACGCTGCATCGGGACGGACCTCGCTGGCAGGTGCTGCATCGAAGTCGATCGTCATCCTCGGACCCATCGACCGCATCGCCGCTGCATCGTCCAGGATGGAGCCAGCCCACGGTCCGCGTCGGTCGAGCATCCGGCGGCCGAGCACCGGTTCGACCAGTCCGCCGGCTTCGGCCCACGCGGCGACCGAAGCGCGGGCCGATGCGCCGCCACCGCGGACCACCAGCACAGGCGGTGGCGCGCCACTCACGAACAGTCCGAAAACGCAGCCGATCCGAACCACCCCGTAGCCGTCCGTCGACGCGCCCGACCATCTGCCGGCCGACCAGACGAGTTGATTCATAGCCGCCAGCAGCAGACCGTCGTCGACGCAATCGATGCCTGACCGAGGACCGAGTTGATGCTTCAGCGGCGATGTGACAGACAGCCAGACGGCCGAATCCGAATAGACTCCGGGTCCGACTGCTCCTCCGAGGATCATTCCCCCCGGCTTCGCCCCCCAGGAGGATGGTGCCTCGACCGCCTCCTCGACGACCTGTTCGGCCGCCTCCAGCAGAGGTTCCAGCCGCCCCTTGACGCGATTAGGACTGATCTCCGGTCCCGAACCGGACATCGCCCACGACATCGCCGCCTCGATCCGGTCCGTCTCGACCCAGGTCGCCGAAGTCATCGATACGGCTGCCCCCGAGCGCCGAAGATGGGCTGCGGTGAGCAGCGCCAGCAACGGCGACAACGACTGACCGACAGGGCTGCCGACGACGGCGAAGCGTATCTCCTCGCCGGCAGTCATGCCCCGCGCACTATGCTCCGCTCTATCTGAATGACGCTGAAGGTTTGAAGTGGGCGAACCGGCGGAGTGGACACATGGCGAGTGACCTCGAGATAGCGAGAATGGCGATGCCGGCGCCTATCGAGGAGATCGCATGGAAATTGGGAATGGGTGTCGAGGAGCTGCTTCCGTTCGGCAGACACATTGCGAAGATCGCCTGGCCGGCGATCAGCTCTCGCGGCGGCGGCTCGCGCGGTTCTCTGATCCTCGTCACCAGCGTCCATCCGACGCCGTTCGGCGAGGGCAAGACGGTGACGACGATCGGGCTGAACCAAGGGCTGAACCGGCTCGGTAAGAGGGCGACCTGTGTGATCAGGGAACCTTCGATGGGACCTGTGTTCGGAATCAAGGGGGGTGCTGCCGGAGGCGGCAACTCGCAGGTGCTGCCGATGGAGGAGATCAACCTCCTGTTCACCGGCGACATCCCCTCCGTAACGGCCGCCCACAACCTCTGCTCCGCCCTGCTCGACAACCACATGCACTACGGCAACGAGTTGCGGGTCGACCCGAATCGGCTGTTCTGGCCGCGTGTCACGGACATGAACGACCGTTCGCTCCGTAACCTCGCCATCGGCCTCGGGGGAGTGAACAACGGCGTCACCAGAGAGGACCGCTTCGACATCACGGCGGCCAGCGAGGTGATGGCGATACTGGCGCTCGCCTCGGATTATTCCGACCTGCGGCTGCGCCTCGGTGAGATAGTGGTCGCCCAGAACGAGGAGGGCGACCCCATCAAGGCGGAGGACATCGGTGCCGCAGGTGGCATGGCGCTGATCCTGCGAAACGCGTTCCTGCCTAATCTGGTGCAGACGCTGGAGGGCGACCCGGCGTTCGTCCACGCCGGTCCGTTCGCCAACATAGCGCATGGAAACTCCAGCATCATCGCCGACCGGCTGGCGTTGTCGGCGGCCGATTACGTCGTCACCGAGGCCGGCTTCGGCGCCGACATGGGGGCTGAGAAGGCGCTGCACATCAAGACCCCGACATCGGGGATAGCACCCGACTGCATCGTCCTCAACGTGACCATCCGCGCGATGAAGCTGCACGGCGGCGCCTATTCCTCCGGTGGCGGTCGCCGGCCGGACCCGGCCGAAGTGGCCGCCGAGGACGCGGAGGGCGCACGCCGCGGCGCCGCATCGAACCTAGCGAGACACATCCAGAACATGACCCGGTTCGGACCGCCCGTCGTCGTCTCGATCAATCGCTTCGACAGCGACCACGAGAGTGAGATAGAAGCGGTCGTGCAGGAGGCGAGAGCCGCCGGCGCGCGAGAGATCGTGCTGTTCGAAGGCTATCAGCACGGCGGCGCCGGCGGTGGCGCCCTGGCCGATGCGGTGGTCCGTGCGGTGCAGGACCACATGGCGGCGGGCCGACCGTTCGAGCCGCTGGTCGATGCCAGCCACACCGTGCTGGAGAAGACTCTGAGAATCGCCACCCAGATGTACGGCGCGGCCAGCATCGACCTATCGCCGAGAGCCGAGCACGACCTTCAGCGTCTACAGCGATGGGGCTACGACAATCTACCGGTGTGCATGGCCAAGACGCAGTACTCGTTCAGCCACGAGGCGACGCAACTCGGGGCGCCGAGCGGATTCAATCTGCCGATCGGCGAATACCGACTGAACGCCGGTGCCGGCTTCGTCGTCGCCATCTGCGGTTCGATGATGACCATGCCCGGGCTACCGAGGCGACCCGCCGCACTCGACATGGACATGGACGAGGATGGCGAGCTGACCGGCGTCTTCAGTTGACCGGCAGAGCGAGGACCAAGATGCGCATCCTGAAGCGGCTGGACGAGGGCGTCCGAATCCGCGTCGGCAGCGACGACGACCTCTGGGCGCTGTCGCACGTCTGCCGCAGAGGCGCTTGCCTCGGCATGCTCGGTCATAGGCGGGACCAGACGACGGGAACCCAGGAGGGGAGTCGGGCGAAGTCGGCGGAGAGGAAGCCGATGTGGATCGTCATATCGATCGAAGGCAACGAGTTCCAGCCCTTCAGCGACGCTCTCAGGGTCTCGGGCATCATCACCGAGGCACGAATCGATTCCGGCAGCCATCACACCCACTCCCTGAAACACAGCGCCGAGATGGAGATCTCCCGACCCGGCGGCCTCGATGCAGCCGACATGCGACTGCTGAAGGAGGCGGTGGCGGCTGGTCAGCGTCCTCGCGTCGTGCTCTGCGTCGTCGAGGCGGACGAGGTGATGATCTTCGAGGTGGCGTCGCACGGCCTTCGTCAGGTCAGCCAGTTCACTATGCGCGGCGGCGGCAAGCGCGAGAAGGGCTCGACCGCGAAGCGGCGCGCCTTCCTCACCGGTGCCGCGAAGGAGACCGCGATGCTGCTGCGCACCGACGCGCCGACCGTCATCTGCGGTCCGGGCCTGTCGCGCGAGGCTTTCGAGAAGCATCTGCGCGAAGCCGGAACCGAATCGCGGCTGCTCAACATCCCGACCAGCATCGGTGGTAGAGCGGCCGCCAACGAGGTGCTCGGCGAAGGGTTGGCCGGCGATGTGCTGGAAGCGTATGCGGTGGCCCGCCAGACGCGACTGATCGAGGACGGTCTGCGTCGGATCGCGACCAGCGGCGCGGTCGCGTACGGCGCCGCTGATATCCGTGACGCGGCCGAGCAGGGCGCCGTCGAGACTCTGGTCATCGACGCGGCGCTGCTTCGTTCTGACCCCGCCGACCCCGGAACAGCTACGGGCGCGGCCGGCGCGGCGGTGGAGGAAATGGACTGGTCGGCTGTAGAAGCGGCGGTACTGACCGCCGGCGGCAGCGTCGAGCAGGCGTCGATGGAGCACGACGCCGGGGCGCAGTTGGCTGGTTTCGGCGGTGCGCTGGCGCTGCTCCGCTGGCGCGGCGATTGACCCGGTTTCCAACAACAGGTGCGCCAGCGACCCGACCCGAGTATCGGGTCGCACACTCGCTCTCCGGTTACGGCCTGAATGCTGTGGGCCGTCCGACCGGACCCTCCGGGGAGCATTGACAGCGGTGGACGGTCCACGGCGGGTCGTGCGCTCCCTGTCCCCGCTGCTCGCCCTGCTCGTCCTACTGCTGCTCACACCCATCGCGTCTCTCGCCGACGCGCAGGGGCTCATCGAAGCGCTTCAGGAATGCCCGAACACCCTTACCGCTGGCAGCCAGCCCGAACAGATCCACCTGCAGACCACCCCCGATCCTTCAGAGATGACGGTCGTCTGGGCGACGGACGGTCGCACGGATGCCGAAGTCGAGTGGACCTCCGGCAGTTCATCCGGTGCTGTGATGGGGGAATCCTACTGCTATGGACAGCAGGACATGGCCTTCCACCTCGCGACGATGACCGGATTACCTCTCGGTGCTGAGATCTCGTATCACGTCGGCGACGGCAACACCTGGTCGGACGACCACACGTTCACGACCATCGACCCAACGGCCAACCGCTTCGAGTGGATCGCCATAGCCGATCACGGCATGTCAGAGGAGGGGCTCCAGGTCAGCGACGCGCTGATCGCCGACGGCGAGGCGCAGATGGTCACCATCTCGGGCGACATCTCTTACGCCAACGGCGACCAGTCGATGTGGGACGATTACTTCGACATCCAGCAGGCCAGCATGGTCGGCATCCCATGGATGACCGCGGTCGGCAATCACGAGGACGAGACCGGCCGCGGCTTCGAGGCTTACGAGCACCGCCTCGATGCGGATGGCGTCGTGGAGGTCGAACCGTTCTGGTACAGTCGCGACGTTCCCGGCGTCCATCTGGTCTTCATGTCGACCGAGCACGCCTTCGATTCGAGCAGTTCCCAGTATGGCTGGCTCGCCTCCGACCTCGCCTCCGTCGACCGTGCTCTGACACCTTTCGTAGTCGTCCTCGGCCACAAGCCGATGTACAGCAGCAACAGCTACCACGGCTCCGAGGTCGACCTGCGTGACGCTCTGGAGGCGTTGTACGTCGAGCACGGCGTCGATCTGGTGATCGCCGGCCACGACCACTTCTACGAACGCACCTGGCCGGTCATCGACGGTGAGGTGATCGAGACGGCTCAGGACTCCAGATTCGTCAAAGGGGCTGCGCCGATCCACCTCGTCATCGGCATCGCCGGGCGGGATACGTAC
>CAUZSY010000029.1:0-12176 GCA_963582725.1 Candidatus Thalassarchaeaceae archaeon | reverse complement strand
GCCGATGATCAGGACCTTCCGCTCGAGTACTGGCGCAGGTCCGATGATGGGGTCGTCGGTGGAGTCGTTCGTCGGATCAGCAGGGTCATCGGTCTGATTGCCGGTTCCGTTGCCGGTTCCGTTGCCGGTTCCGTTGCCCGTGTTGTTGCCTGTTCCATTGCCAGTACCGTTGCCGCCGTTGTTGTCGGCTGGCGGGCAGTGCTCGCCGCTGGGGATCGCCTTCGGCAGGCTGCTGTTCTCGATCAGCGATACGATGGCGGGGTCGGTCGCAGCCAGTTCGGCGGCGGTGCACGGCTCCCATTCGTGATCGATGGCAGCGCATCGCGCGGAGTCGTTCTGAACTCCCATGTGCGTCGTCAGAGCCCAGTAGATGTACTCCGTCGCCATGCATGAGTAATCACACGTCCCGTCATCGTAATGGTACCACGCGGAGGCGGGATAACCGCCTGCTGGCAAGGCGCACGGCCCCTGCTCGGATTCGCAGTCATCCGGGTCGTTCTCCTCGAAGTGACCGCCGCGCGCGACATCCATCGCGTCTGTCAGGGTGGAGCCTGGGGATTCGGCGAAGGTGGTCGGGTGGGCGCTGGAGTAGCCGACGTGGGTGACGAGGTGGAGAACCTCCTCGAGGGTCGCATCGAAATCACCGGTCCCTCGCCCCCCTGGGTGGACCTCGCTCTCGTACAGGTCCTGCAACGCGAGTTCGCCCGAGTCCAGTCTCTCGTGGAACGATTCGGGCAACGTAGCGATTATGTCATCCATGTCGCCGGGGGTTCTCGGGATGACCATGGCGGCGTTCGCATCGACCATCGCTTGCACGACCGCCAGGTCGTCAGCGACGCCGTCGGCGTCGTTGTCGAGGTAGCCGGCCAGCACGGCGGCGGCGTGCCGCAGCGTCGAGTTGGCGACATCGGGCGCCGCCAGCAGATGGACGCCGAAGACGGAGATCGCCTTCGGCAGATGGTTGCCGAGCGGGTCGTATAGAGCCGGCGTGTCGATGATGCTGAGATTCAGCGGCGCGCAGTCGGTCGGTGGCAGCGGCGCGGTGGAGCCGCCGCCGTTCGATGCGGCGCGTGGCGCGAAGATGGCGACCGAGTTCGCCGTTAGGGTGAGGCTGCCGTCGGTCATCGTGACGTTGCCGAAGCGCGATTCGACGGCTCCGACCCAGCCGGTCGGTTGACCGGTTAGTTCGTCGACGCTGAGGGTCGGCAGGTCGGAGAGGTCGAGGGAGAAGGAGTGCGGTGAGGCGGCTCGGTTCATCACGACGACGGCCGAGTCGTCAGTCGTCGCCATCGACCAGGCGATGGCATCGGTCGAGTTGTCCAGGGAGGCGTAGGAGCCGCGGCGCAGCGGCGTGAGTTCGTCTCGCAGGGTAGCGATGGCACTGATGTTCTCGGCCAGACCGTTCTCGCGCGCGTTGCGCGCACCGCCCGCCCGCCACATGTGCCTGTTGTCAGGGTCGGCGCCGCCGTACTCGCCGTACTCGTCGCCAGCGTACAGCATCGGCGCGCCCGGCGTCGTCAGCAGCCAGGTGAACGCCTGCAGCGCTGCCGAATAGGGCGAGTCGTCGCCGGGCTGACCGGGCAGCCCCTGCTCGACCCATTGATTCCACTCGTCCGCGGTGCCCGCATCGGCGCGCGAGGCGAATCGCGGCACGTCGTGGCTGCCGATGAACGGTACCATGGTCGCGCCGTCGACGTACTGGTCCTGGCTGCGCGCCGTCCAGTAGTCGAGATGCTGGTAGTCGCTGGCCGCCGCATCGCCGGTCGCGTACTTCGTGAACACGTTGTCGACGACCGCGTGATAGAGCACGAAGTCGGCCTGACCGTCGAGCCCGTTCGGGCCGATGTAGCGGTTGATCATCTCGTATTCGCCGGCGTTCGCCGCCAGGTCGTCGCCGACCCAGCCCATCGCTGTCTCTCCTTTCAGATAGTAGTCGAGGCCACCGATCTCGAAGCGCTCGTTGACCCGCATCGCGAGGTTGGTGACGGCGAGGTCGTCGACGTGCTTGACCGCGTCGATGCGCGCTCCGTCGAGGTCGAAGCGCTCCAGCCACCAGAGCGCGTCGGCGATCATCGCTTCGCTCGCGTTGCGATTCTTCCAGTCGATGTCCGGCATGTAGTCACGGAACAGACAGTCGAGTCGATGTTCGGTCCAGTCGCAATCGGTGCTGCCGCAGAGGCAGCCCTGGTTGAACCAGTCTGGATGGTCGCTGTAGTAGGGGTGGTCCTCGTGGACATGGTTGACGACGAGGTCGGCCATCACTCGGATTCCGTGCGCGTGTGCCGCAGCGACCATCCCCTCCAGTTCCTCCTCCGACCCTAGACGTGCATCCACCTGCCGCGGCTGCACGGGCCAATAGCCGTGGAAGCCGCTGACCTCATGGGCGCCGTCTCCCGAGGTGCCGGTGCCGTTCGCGGCCGCGTTGAGAGGCGTCATCCAGAGGGCGTTGACCCCGAGGTCATCGAAGTAGCCCGATTCGATCATCTGGGTGACACCGGCGATGTCGCCGCCCATCCAGTCGGCGCCTTGCGAGGCGACTGCGATATCCGCCGGGTCGTTCGATGTGTTGCCGTTGACGAAGCGATCGGTCATCACCATGTAGATGAGCGCGTCATCCCAGACGAAATCGGCCTGCGAGCCGGTCCAGAACGGGATCAGGAGGTCCTCGGCCGAGTCGCCGTCGTCATCGACGCCGGTGACGTGGATGGTGTGCTTGCCATCGGGTAGGACGCTGAGGTCGAGGTCCCAGGCCTCACTCGTCATGTTGAACGTGGTCACGCCGGGATGGAATCCGTCCAGGAATTGCGGGCCACCGGTCGAGAGGCCGGAGCCGTCTGAGCCGGCGTGCAGCAGGATTCGGCTCGGCAGACCTGTCGCCATGTCGAGTTCGAGCGTGAAGGTCGAACGGGTGTGATTCGCGACCCTGATCAGGCTGTTCTCATAGGCGCCGCAGTAGCCGCGATAGGCGTTGTCGGGGTCGAATCGATAGTCGGCCTCGCCGATGACGAACTTGTAGCAATAGAGACCCGAAGAGAGGCTCAGATTCGTCGACCAGACCCTGGTGCTCGTGTTCAGCGTCAGGTCGGTGTGATTCGACCAGTCCCATTCACCGATCAGGCTGACGTTGGCCGGTTGCGCCTCACCTTCGGGCGGCTGCCAGACGAAGGGCGTCGCATCGCTGCGGACCCGCAGCGGAGCGCTGACGCCGCCTTCGGCAGCTGCTGGGAGTTGCAGTGGCGGCGGCGCGAGGGCGAGGAGAGGCGCGAGGACGAACAGCACGGCGAGCAGGAGGGCGAGGCGAGGCGGTCGGTCGGACCTCATTCAGCGTCCCTCTGAGTGAACAGCGAGTTGGCCGTCTCGACCATCTCGTCGATGTGCCTGCAGATGAAGCCGCGGATGAAGTCGTTGGCCGGCTCGTTGTAGGTGTCGAGCGGCGCCGCGTGCTGCTGCAGCACCCCCGCGTCGATCACCGCGACGCGGTCGGCGAGCGTCATCGCTTCGATCTGGTCGTGCGTCACATAGACCGTCGTGGTGCCGAGTTCGTCGTGCAGACGGCGGATCTCGCCGCGCATCTGATGCCGCAGTTCGGCGTCGAGATTTGACAGCGGCTCGTCCATCAGCAGCACCCTCGGCCGGCGCACCAGCGCCCGACCTAGCGCGACGCGCTGCCGCTGACCGCCGGACAGCTCCTTTGGCTTCTTGACCAACTCGTCGGTCAGGCCGAGCATCGTGGCTGCCTCGTCGACCCGAGCCTCGATCTCATCGGCTGGCAGCCGCTCTTCGCGCTTCTGCATCCGCAGACCGAACGACAGGTTGTCGCGGATCGTCATGTGCGGATAGAGCGCGTACGACTGGAACACCATGCCGAGACCGCGGGCGCCGGGCGGCAGGTCGTTTATCCGAGCGCCGTCGATGAAGATGCTGCCCTCGGTCACATCCTCCAGGCCGGCGAGCATCCGCAGTGTCGTCGACTTGCCGCAGCCGGACGGGCCGAGCAGGACGAGGAACTCACCGTCGAGGATTTCGAGGTCGAGCCCCTTGACGGCCTCCGTGCCGTCGTCGTAGCGCTTGGTGACGCCGTCGAACCGTACTTCCACCATTCACTCACCTCCACCCGTCGTCATCCTTTGACGCCTCCTGCCGACAGCCCTTGGATCAGGAAGCGCTGGAAGACGATGAACAGCGCCGCGACCGGCAGGCTGACCAGCAGGCTGGCAGCGGCGAAGTCACCCCACGCCTGACCGGTCGCCGAAATCATCGACGCGAGTCCGACCGGCAGCGTGTACATGTCATTCGACGTGTTGAACGTCAGCGCCAGCAGGAACTCGTTCCAAGCGACGAGGAATGAGAACAGCGCGGTGACGGCGACAGCGGGCAGTGAGAGGGGGAGGATGACCCTGCGGAACACCTGAGCCTGGTTGCACCCGTCCAGCAATGCCGCCTCCTCCAGTTCACGGGGCACGGTGTCGAAGAACCCCTTCAGCATCCAGACGCATAGTGGCAACGCTGTGACCGAATACGCGAGGATCAGTCCGAGCCAGGTGTTCAGGAGTCCGAGCGACTTCATGACGAGGAAGTACGGCACCAGGATGATGACGCCGGGGAACATCTGGACCAGCAGGAACGAGAACATCGCCGCGTCGCGGCCGCGGAATCGAAATCGACTGAAGGCGTAGCCGGCCGGCACGGCCAGGGCCAATCCCAGCAGCGTCGTGCCGAGGCTGACGGCGACTGAGTTGCGCAGCCAGATCCAGAAGGAGTCGCCGCCCAGCACCCGCGCGAAGTGCTCGCCGGTGAACGCATCGCCGATGCTGCCGCCGAGTCCGTTGCCCGGCGAGATCGCGACATCGAGGATCCAGACGACCGGGATCAGCACCAGCGCCGCCGCGTGCATCAGTCCGGCGTGGCTGGCCGCCTGCTCGATACGTGGCCGCAGTCGGCTGTTGCGCGCCAGACCGGCTTCGGCGCCGGCCGTCACCAGCGTGCCGGCCGACCAGGCGACGACCGCGCGGCTGGAGAAGGTGATGAACGCGAGGCCGGCCGGCACGACGACCCAGGCGGCCGACCAGAGGGCCCAGACGGTCAGGCCGCTGCCGGTGGCGGCGATGCCGGTCGTGCCGGCGGCGTGGCGCAGCGACATGACGGCCGGCACGAAGCAGAGTCCGGCCGCCACTATAGGCGCGGTCGTACCGGTCAGTCCGCGCGCCAGCGCTCGCGCTGCGGTCCACAGCCAGACGAGGCCGGCGACTTCGAGTCCATGCAGCAGCGTGCCGTCGGCGCCGCGAACCATCTCGATGGGCAGCAACAGCAGATTGACGATCAGCGCGACGCCGAGCAGCGACACCATGCCGTCGACCTCGACCGGTCGGTACCAGCCGAGCACGAGGTCGGCGTGGGGGGCAGTGGCGGCAGCGGTGGGAGCGGTGCTCATGCGACCGCCTCCGTCGCGTCCGTGCGCCGCATGTAGAACCAGGAGAAGGCGACCAGCATCGCGAAGATGACCACCGACCAGGCGGCGGCGAGGCCATACGCACCGTCGCGGAAAGCGACGTCGTAGACATAGGTGATCAGGATGTCCGTCGCCCCGGGCTCGCCGAACCAGAGGTCGGGGCCGCCGTCGGTCATCAGGTAGATGACGTTGAACATGTTGAACGTCCAGATGAATCCGAGCAGCGAGAGGGGGACCAGCGCGCTCTTCAGGTTGGGCAGGGTGAGGTGTCGGAAGCGGTGCCAGTCACCTACGCCGTCGACCTTAGCGGCTTCGTGCATGTCCTGAGGAATCGATTGCAATGCTCCGCTCAGTGCCATCATCATGAACGGCACCCCCAGCCAGATGTTCACGAGGATCACTGCCACCTTGGCCGCGCTCTCTCCAGCCAGCATGTCGAGATCGGTGCCGAGCAGATCGTTGACCAGTCCGTCCGGCTGCAGCATGCCGCGCCAGACGAGGACGGAGATGTAGGAGGGGATGGCCCACGGCAGCAGCAGGCAGGTGCGGTACGCGGTGCGACCGCGCAGGTCGGCTCGGTCGAGCAGCAGCGCGAGGCAGAGACCGAGGCTGACGTGGAAGGCGACGTTGATGACGGTCCAGACCAGGGTGAAGGCGGTGACGCGCAGGAAGCCGGAGGCGGTCAGGACGGTGACGAAGTTGGCGAGACCGACGAAGGCGTTGTCGCCGAGATGAGTCTGGTGAGCGTTCGTGAACCCGAGCCAGATGCCGTAGGCGACCGGGTAGAACGTCAGGATGGCGAGAGCGAGCAAGGCGGGCGCGATGTAGGCGTGCGCGTTGCGGGCGAGGGCTCGCCCATCGCGCGCGTCGCGCTGCCGGAGGACCAGCAGCGTCGCCACCAGCGCGAGCGCGATGCCGCCGATGGCGATCAGGTACGGCGTCGTGTCGGGCGGCGGCGGCGGCTCGTCGACGACTTCCGAGGTCGCGGTGACCGCATGGATGGGTGATGACGCGTTCAGCGGCGCGCCGTCCTCGCCGAGCGCGATGACGGCGAACCAGTGCGCCACACCCGGCGTGAGGCCGGTCAGGTCGCAGGTCCAGTTCCCAGCCGTCGCTGCCACGACTACCCGACCGGACGCGTCGCGCGCCGCCGCTTCGCCATCGACCCAGCAGTCGTCGTAGCCCGACCCCGCGGCCGGCCGGTCGAGGTCGCTGGTGTCGCCGACAAGCAGCGTCGAGTGAAGCATCGCCGCTGCCGTGTCGTTGAACTGCGCGGTCGCGAACCAGACCTCGTAGGAGGCTGCGCCGGGAACGGTCGCAGCGGTCAGCCGGACGCGTCGGTACTGCGCCGCATCCTCGTCGAAGGTGATGTCCTGTACCGACTCGGCGCTCGCCACAGGCAGCGCCGTCAGCGCTGCGAGGGCGAGTGTAGTGACCACCAGCAGCGTCCAGCGGGGATGCGACCTCCCGCGCCCGAACATACAGCCTCGCTTCGGGTGCTGCGACTTGAAGCGCGCGCCGCCGTCTTCGACCGGATGCACGGACTCGCAGTGTTTGTCCGGCGAGGCGTAACTTCCTTCTCAAGCGGCGTGGGTCGAGAGATGATGCGGGGCACTCTGGCGGCTCTGCTCGTCCTCGTGATGCTGGCATCCGCATGGCCGGTCGCCGCACCTCTGGACGACCTTGAACCTGCAGGGTCGGTGGCATCCGATTCAGGTGGCCGACAGGCGCCGGCTGTGCCGCTGCGCTGGACAAATGTCTCTGGCGAGACCGGACTCTGGTCGTGGAACGGCGATTTCTTCTCCTGGGCCGACTATGACGAGGATGGCGATCAGGACCTGCTGGTCAACGGCGCAAGGCTGCTGGAGAACGGCGGCGGGCCGAACTGGACCTTCACCGACGTGACTGCGGCGCGCAACATCTCGGGCGGCGGCAGCACCGGCGTCTGGGGCGATTTGAACGGTGACGGTCACCTCGACCTGTATCTCGGCGGCAGGACCTCGGACGGAGTGCTGCTCAGCGACGGACCATCGGGCAACTGGTCGTTCAGTCGCGACGAGACGCGCACCGCCATCGTCGCGAACAGCGATCCGACCACGGTCGGCACCTTCCGCGATGTCAACAACGACGGTCTGCTCGACCTGTATGTCGGCGGCGGCGAGGATTGGAACGACGGCGATGCGGAGTACTACCCCGACCACCTCTTCTTCGGCAGCGCCGCCGCACCGTACTTCATCGACCGAACTGACATGCTGAATCCCGACAACTACTACGCCCGTGGAGTCAGTTGGGGCGATGGTGATCGGGATGGATGGTCGGATCTCTATGTGGGAAATTATCGGATAGTTCCGAATCGCTACTACAGCAACGACGAAGGAACGCTCAACGTGCAACTGGGGCACACCTCGGAGGGTTCCATCCGCACCTATTCCGGCAACGATTACTGGGGCCACACGATAGCCAGCGCCTGGGGCGACCTGACCGGTGACGGCTTCCCCGAAGTGGTCAGCGCCAACCTCGTCCACCTGTACTGGGACACCGACTCGACCAACGCCTACCCCGACGACATCCGTGGCCTGATCTGTGACGACTCTCACATCTACTCGCACGACCCCGTGAATGATGTCGATTGGTTCGACCACCGGCCGGATTCCAACATCTCGTTCCGGCCGCGCGGCGGCGCCGGCGTCTACACCGGCGACGAGTTGTACGCCGGCGTAGCGATGGGTGACGTCGACCTCGATGGAGACCTCGACCTCTGGCTGCCACAGGTCTACGATCTCGATTACGCGCGGGCCGAGATGTGGATCAATGACGGGACGGGTGTCTTCACCGACCGTGCCGGTGACTGGGGCATCGATGTCATCGGAACGTACGGCGGCACCTTCGTCGATTTCGATGGCGACGGCGATCTGGATCTGCTGACCGGAGGCAGTGACGAGGTCGGCCAGACGAATCGAATCCATCTCTATCGCAACGAGTTGATCGAGGATGGTGGCAGTGCGCCGGTGGTCGCCACCGTCGAGGACGTGAATGGCGCCACCGCCTACGGTGCCTCCATCGAAGCGTGGTCGAACAGCACCTTCCTCGGTCGCGAGGAGGTGCGCGGCGGTGAAGGGCCACACGGCTCGATGTCGGATTCGCGGGTCCGCTTCCCGGCCGATCCTCCAGCCGGCGCCAGATGGCAGACAGACGGCAGCATCGACCTGCTGACGATGTGGCCGACCGGCGAAGCGCAGTGGTCGCGCAACCTGACCAGCGCGACGACCATCTCGCTGGCGCCGACTTCGAGCGCTGCGGATGACTATGGCTTCGCAGTCGCCGATGCGACGCGCAGTACGCCGTACGGCGAGGACGAACTCTTCGCGGTGGATATCGCTGCACCTGCCGGCTCGACGGTCGAGGTCGACATGGGACTCGACGGCATCATCGACTGGTCGACGACCGACTTCCAGCCGGCCGACTCTCCCGTCTCCCTGTCGTTCCCAAATTCGGGTCGTCGGGTGGCGCGGATGCTCGCATACCGGACCGATGCCGCTGACGACGCCGTTCAGACCGGCCGCTGGCTGACCTTCGCCGCCGAGGTCGCCAACAGCGCGCCGACCGCTCATCTCAATCACAGCGCGCTGCTGCCCGGCATCGAGGTGACCTTCGATGCCACTGGCAGCGATGACTCGGCGTTCGACCGCGCCCGGTTGGAATATCGCTGGTCGTTCGACGACGGTCCGTATCGGAATTGGGATACGAACGCCACATTCAACCGCTCCTTCGATGCGCCGGGCCTGTACGACCTGACGCTCAGGGTGCGCGACGAAGCGGGAGAAACGGACCGACTCGACATCGTGCTGAACGTCACCACTCCGTCACCGAGCGCGACCCTCGCTCTGCCGGCGTCGGTGGCCATGGATTCGGTGGTCAATCCGGTGGTGGAGGTGGTGGTTCTGGGCTATCCCAACGAGACCTACGAGTTCCATTACGACTGGGGTGACGGCGCCATCAGAGATTGGTATCAGACCTCAGCGGCGTTCCACTGGTGGACCGAGCCCGGACCGGTCGTCATCACCTTGACGATACGCGACGGCTTTGGTATGCAGACCATCCTGACCCATCCGCTCACCGTCCTCAATCCCGCTCCCGTGGTGATCTGGTGGGCCGCTGCGACCAGCGTCGAAGAGGGCGATACCGCTGGTTTCCAGGTGACCGCATCGGACACCGCTTCACACGACGATTCCCTGACCTTCGCGTGGTTCCTCGACGGCTCTCTCCTGACCGGCCAGACCGCTGCTTCACTCCACCTCCCCTCTCCCGGGCTCGGCGATCACACCGTGTCTGTCAGCGTCACGGATGCTGCTGGCGGCGTCACGACACTGACGACGACGCTGCAGGTGACCCCATCTGACGGCGCCGGCGATCCGACGGAGTACGCGGCGACGCTGCTGCTGATCGATGCGATCGCGGTCGGCGACGACATCTGGTACTCCGATGCGTCCGAGGTCGCTTGGCAGACGACACCGGCGTCGGGCTGGACCGTGCTGTCGAACAGTGCGATGGCTGCCGACTCGTCCGCATATCAGATCGAGTTGCTGCACACCGATTCCGGCGAGACCGTGACCCTCGCAGGCGTCCAGCAGCAGGTCCGGCTGGTGCCGTGGCAGGGCGTCGATGCGACGATGGCCTCAGCGTGCGACCCGGTCGGCTGGCACGCTGACGGTGTGCCTGCAGGCGCCGTCGTGCTGACGACGATGCGGACGCCGTTCGGTGATGTGACCGGCGAGTTGCCGGTCAGCGCGCCCTTCGAAGCGCAGACCGTCGAGACGCGAATCATCCTCACCGATCAGGAGATGATCTTCACCACGGTGATCCCGGCGGGTGGGCCTGTCGATGCCGCTTCACCAGGCGCCGCCTGCGAGCGCACGGAAGATGCGAACGGCTGGCGTCTGACCGACGGCTGGCTCGGCTCGCTGGAGGGCGACTTCGACCAGACGGGCGGGGGGAACGGTGGTGGCGGCGATTCATCCACGGGTCCAGAGGGTTCGGCGGAGGAGCCCTTCTTCGGCAGCGTCTCGCTGCTCACACTGATGATCGGCGGCTCGGCAGGACTCCTAGTTCTCATCGGCACGGCGATATCGATCGCCCTCTACCTACGCCGTCGCGAATGATCACGGCGCGCTGCACAAGCTACCTGACGAGCGAGATGCATACGGCCATTGGATCAGGAATCGCCAGCGATCAGCGAGACGAGTTCGTCGTTGGCGGCGGCGAGGGCGGCATCGGCTTCGGCAGGATCGGCGTAGGTCCGCTCGAAGGCGGTGCCGAGCGGACCGTAGACCAGCGACATGCCTCGGGTCGTCGGCGCCGGCGTCGCAACCTGCGCCTGCGCGAGGAAGCCGGCCAGCACAGGGTCGTCGGTGATGTTAGAATCCGCATACAGCGCGACCGCGGTCGGCATCGTGTAGGTCTGCAACGCGAAGTTCCGCTGAACCTCGATGGACGACAACCAGAGCGCCAGTTCGACAGCCGCCTCCTTCTGGCGGCTCGATTCGCTGACAGACCAGCCCTTGTAGGTGACCAGTGGAGAGGCGCGCAAGCCGGTGTTCGGGTGGGTCGGCAGGAGCGTCTGTCCGATGTCGAGACGGCTCGCCTCGTAGGTCGCCCAGTTCCACGGACCGTCGACGATCATCGCCGCTTCCGACGCCATGAATCGCGTTTTCATCGACTCTATCTGCGTCCCCTTCGCCACCACCCCTTTCTCCTTCTCCAATCCGATCATCCACCGCATCGCTTCGGCGGAGCCGTTTGCGTCGAGGGTGGGCGTGCCGTTGGCGTCGAACAGTGAGCCACCGAACGCGGTCTGGAACGGGAACCACCAGTACGGACTCTTGATCGGCATCGCGAGGCCCTGGACATCGCCGCTGGTCAGATCCTCTGCCGCGGCGACGAGGTCGTCGAGAGTCCAGTTCTCGTCGGGAAGAGCGATGTCTCGCTGCGCGAACAACCGCTTGTTGTAGATCAGTGAGAGGCAGTCCTGACTGGCCGGCAGGCCGAGCAGGTCGTTGCCGTAGCGCATCGCGTTCAGGGCACGCGCATCGTAGATGGCGCGCTCGGCCGGCGTCAGGTGCGGCCGCAGGTCCTCGAGCAGCGGGTAGCCGTTGACCCGAACCTCGCCGATCTTTCCCAACTGGTCGCTTGAGAGTCGGACGAGGTCGGGCGCCTCGCCGCCCTGGGCGGCGGTCATGTAGAGTTGGGCAGCGTTGGTGTACGGGATGAGGGTCGCTTCGACGTCGATGTTCGGATTCGCCGCTTCGAACGCTTCGATGGCGTCCAGGAACGCTTCCTCCTCCTTCGATTCCAAAGCGAACGACGCCCAGACCACGAGTTCTACCGCTGCATCGATGCCAGCGGTCCCATTCTCTCCGAGACTCCCTCCGCCGCCGCCTTCACCACCGTCCCCATCTAGTCCGTCAGCACCGCTGGAGAGGCAACCGGTGAGAGGTGCGGCGAGCACGATGAGCGCCAGCAGGACGGCTGCTGCGTCTCGCTCCATGCCGCGCCGACAGCGGCCGCTGCCGATGAGCATTGGCACAGCAGCAGGAAGGATGGTACGATGGCGGCCGCGCGGGACCAGAACGGGTCGGATTGATGAGCGACGAGCCGCCTCGACACGATGATGCAGCGGCCGATGCGGATGCGAACGACGACGGCCGCGCTGTTCGCCGCGCTGCTCGCG
>CAUZSY010000028.1:0-12944 GCA_963582725.1 Candidatus Thalassarchaeaceae archaeon | reverse complement strand
TGGTGCCGGTGCTCGATTCAAGCGGTTCCAATCCCGCCAACGCAGCGTCCCGCAGCAAGGCTCGTCGTGCCAAGTTGGTCGGCGAGACCCGGATGCGTCAACTGCTGCAGATGACGCCTGACCAACTGGTCACTGGCATCGCCGACTGCGGCTATCGCAATGAGATCGACATCTACTCTATCCGACTCTCCGGCGCTGAACTCGTCGAGGTCGCCCTGACCCACAACCTGAGTCGTGAGTTGTCCGAGGTGTCCGGTTACTGCCAGGGGGTTCTGAAGACCCAGGTGAAGGTCTACACCGATCGGTTCAGCTACCACAACGCCAAGGTGGTGCTGCGGGCGGTGGCGAATGATGTGCCAGCGGACGAGGTCGCTCAATCGATCATGCCAGAGGAGAATGAGAGCAACACCGACTGGCTGGTCATGGTACGCGACGCGACCGATCTTGGATCGGCTGCAGATGCGATGCTCGGCACCCCATGGGGCAGAGCCCTGGCCTCCCGTTCGGCCGAGCCCACCCTGCAGGAGATGGAGGACGCCCTCGATGCTCGGTACTACTCGGAAGCGCTGTCAGCCACGAGAAGGCCGGACCCCTCCTCCAGCACATTGCGCCGATTCGTCCAGACCGAGATCGACCATCTCAACATCATCAACATCCTTCGTGGGTTGAGAGAGGGTATGTCGGCCGAGAGCAGGGCTGACATGTTGCTTCCGGGTGGACGATTGTGGAACGGTCCGCAGCTGCGAAACGCGGCCGCTGTCGAGGACCATGCTGGACTCATCGAGATGCTTCGCCGGTCGCAGCACTTCGACGCGGCCGGCTTCGAGGAAGCGCTGGACGCGACCGAGGGTGCCGGCACTCTCGACGCTGCGGTCAACTGGCTGCATCATAGTCTCGACCGGCAACTGCGGCGAATGGCCTATCTGCACCCCTTGTCGGCACTGCCGGTGATCCACTACATCGCTTCGAAGGCCAAGGAGGTCTCCGAGCTGCTACTCATAGTGCGCGGCCTGTCGGCTGGACTGGACCGCGAAGTGATAGAAGCACATCTGTCGTTCTGAAATCGAGGTGGAGAAATGGAGATCGCAGTCGTCGGCTCGCCGGAATTCACCCTCGGATTCCAACTCGCTGGCATAGCGCATGTGCACAACACCTCGTCCGACGAGGAGACATCCCGCGTATTGCGGAATCTGCTGAGCGAAAGTGAGGTGGGGATAGTCGTGGTCGACTCTGAGATCCTCGCCCGGATGCCGGAGCGTCTGCGAGCCAGACTCTCCGACAGCATCAGTCCGACGGTCCTGGGAATCGGGACAGAGGAGGACGGTTCCTTGCGGGAGAACATCCGCAAGGCGATCGGAGTCGACCTATGGAAGTGAGAGCATGAGTGATGAAGGAAAGATATACCGAATCTCGGGGCCCGTGGTCACCGCGATTGGAATTGACGCGAGGATGTATGATGTCGTCAGGGTCGGCGATGAGGGGCTGATGGGTGAAGTCATCGAACTGCACGGTGAGAAGGCGGTCATCCAGGTCTACGAGGAGACCGGGGGGGTGCGCCCTGGAGAGCCGGTCATCAACACCGGTGAGACGCTGTCTGTGGCTCTTGGACCGGGTTTGCTGACGCAGATCTACGATGGCATCCAGCGGCCGCTTGAGATCCTCGAGGAGAAGATGGGCGTCTTCATCACCCGAGGCGTCGATGCGGACGGTATCGTGATGGACAGGAAGTGGCAATTCGTTCCGACTGTCTCGGCCGGCGACGAAGTGTCATCGGGGCAGATCATCGGCACCGTCCAGGAGACCGAGACCATCGAGCATCGAGTGATGGTGCCACCAGGCATGGGAGGTGTCGTCAAGGAAATCAAGAGTGGTGAATTCGACGTCACCGAAACCGTCTGTTCCCTTGAAGGAGGAGCCGATTTCACGATGATGCAGAGGTGGCCGGTCCGCACACCTCGGCCATTCGTCCAGAAGTACGCGCCGGACACGCCTCTGGTCACCGGCCAGCGCATCCTCGACTTCCTGTTCCCGCTGGCCAAGGGCGGCACCGCGGGAATCCCAGGGCCATTCGGCTCTGGAAAGACGGTCACCCAGCAGCAACTGGCGAAGTGGTCGGACGCCCAGATAGTCGTCTACATCGGCTGTGGTGAGCGCGGCAACGAGATGACCGAAGTGCTCAGCGAGTTCCCCAAACTGATCGACCCGAACACCGGCAAGCCGATGATGAACCGGACCGTGATGATCGCGAACACCTCGAACATGCCGGTCGCGGCTCGCGAAGCGAGCGTCTACACAGGCATCACGATCGCCGAGTACTTCCGTGACATGGGATACGATGTCGCCTTGATGGCGGATTCGACAAGTCGCTGGGCCGAAGCGATGCGGGAAATCTCTTCTCGTCTCGAAGAGATGCCCGGAGAAGAGGGCTATCCGGCTTACCTGTCGAGCAGGTTGGCCGAGTTCTACGAGCGATCTGGCCGCGTCGAGACACTGGGCGGTGGTGATGGCTCGATCTCCGTCATCGGCGCCGTCTCACCGCCGGGCGGCGACATATCCGAACCGGTCAGCCAGGGCACCCTGCGAATCGTCAAGGTATACTGGGGCCTCGACGCCGGCCTCGCTCGACAGCGCCACTTCCCGTCGATCGACTGGCTTAGTTCCTACAGTCTCTACCCAACAGCCCTCGACCCCTGGTATCGCGACAACGTGGCGCCCGACTTCCCCGAGGTGAGGACCGAGATCAGCAGCCTGCTGCAGGTCGAGGCCGAACTACAGGAGATCGTCCAACTGGTCGGCTCGGATGCACTGCCAATCGACCAGCAGCTGACCTTGGAGGTGGCCAGGATGATCCGCGAGTTCTTCCTGCAGCAGAACGCCTTCCACGACGTCGACACGTACAGCAATCTCGATCTGCAATACCGAATGGCGTCAGCCATCCTATCGTTCCAGGAGACCGCCAAGAAGGCGATCGAATCCGGTGCGATGCTCGAGGATGTGGTCAATGTCCAAGGTCGCACTGACCTGCTCCGCGGTCGATTCGAAGAGGGATACTCTGAACGGATCGATGCGCTCGTCGCAGCGATGAACGAACAGATAGTAGCGGCTGCAGAGGCCGAGATACAAGGGGGTGCTTGAATGAGCGGAAAGGAATATCGAACCATCACCGACGTCAAGGGGCCACTGGTGTTCCTCAACAAGACCGAACCCGTGGCGTACGGCGAGATAGTCAGTCTGCGACTTTCGGATGGCAGCGTCAAGAACGGGCAGGTGCTCGACACCAGCGACGACCTCGTCGTCGTGCAGGTGTTCGAGGGCACCTCCGGCATCGATCTTCAGACCGGCATCCGATTCATGGGAGACGTCTTCAAGTTGCCAGTCAGTAGGGATCTGATCGGCAGAATCCTGACCGGCTCCGGCAAACCACGTGACGGCGGACCGGAGATCGTCGGCGAGAAGAACGCCGACATCATCGGTGCGGCGATCAACCCATTCAGCCGAAGGAGCCCTGAGGAGTTCATCCAGACTGGCATCAGCGCCATCGACTGCTGCACCACGCTGGTGCGCGGTCAGAAACTGCCGATCTTCAGCGCCAGCGGTCTGCCGCACAACGACATCGCGCTGCAGATCGCTCGTCAGGCGAAACTGGTTGACAGCGACGAGGACTTCATCGTCGTGTTCTGCGCGATGGGCATCACCGCCGAGGAGTACAACTACTTCCGGCACGATCTGGAGCGAACCGGAGCGCTGGAGAACGCCGCGTTGTTCGTCAATCTGGCCGACGATCCGGCAGTCGAGCGGCTGATCACGCCGCGACTCGCTCTGACCGCAGCCGAGTATCTCGCCTTCGAGCACGACTACCACGTGCTGGTCATCCTCACTGACATGACGAACTACTGCGAGTCACTGCGCCAGATAGGTGCGGCGCGTGAAGAGGTTCCTGGACGACGCGGTTATCCCGGTTACATGTACACCGATCTGGCGATGCTGTACGAGCGCGCCGGCATCGTCAAGGGAAAGAATGGCAGTATCACCCAGTTCCCCATCCTGACGATGCCCGGAGACGACATCACGCACCCGATCCCCGACCTCTCTGGATACATCACCGAGGGACAGATCGTCATCAGCCGTGAATTGCACCAGAAGGGCATCTACCCGCCGATCAACGTCCTGCCGTCGCTGTCGCGACTGATGAACGCCGGAATCGGTGAAGGCAAGACACGGGAAGACCACAAGTCGGTCTCCGACCAGTTGTACGCCGCCTACGCCCAGGGTCGTGAACTGCGCGGTCTGGTCGCCATCGTCGGTGAGGACGCTCTGAACGAGCGCGACCGGCAGCTGCTGAAGTTCTCCGACATCTTCGAGGACACCTACCTGCGGCAGAGCCGTGACGATGACCGAGACATCACGCAGACCCTCGAGATGGCGTGGGACATCCTGACCAACATCGACACGAAGTATCTGGTCAGGCTCGACCAGAAATGGATCGACAAGTATCACCCGACCGAAAAAAAGTGAAGTGAATCTGTAGAATCAGAACATGACGGGAGGTGACGTGAATGGCGCTCGACATCCAACCGACGCGTAGCGAACTGATCAACCTGAAACGCCGCATCAAGCAGACCGAGAACGGTTACAATCTGCTGAAGATGAAGCGCGATGGTCTGTTCCACGAGTTCCGTATCCTGCTCTCGCAGATGATCGCCGCCAAGAAAGGCCTGTTGGAGACCTATAGAGCGGCCAGCAGCAGGATAGCCCTTGCTGCCGCTATCGAAGGGGGCCTGGCCGTCCAGAGCGCCGCTCTCGGCAACCCGGTCCATCCGGAGGTCGAGGTCTCCCGACGCAACATCATGGGTGTAGTGGTGCCCGAGGTGAAGGGGGCCAACCTGTCGCTGTCACTGGAACAGCGAGGCACCGGTCTGGTCGGCGGCTCTCCATACATCGACGAGGCAGCCGACTCGTTCGGCGAGTTGATCGAGAAGATAGTCAAGGCGGCCGAGATGGAATCGACTCTGAAACGGCTGCTGGTGGAGATCGAAGCGACCAAGCGCCGTGTCAACGCGCTCGAATTCAAGGTCATCCCGGAGATGGAAGAGGCGAGAGACTTCATCCAACTTCGGTTAGAGGAGATGGAGCGTGAGGAGACCTTCAGGCTGAAGCGCTTCAAGAACAAGTGAATGAGGAGGAAACGACAGATGCTCGATGGATTGCCGCAGCGGATCGCAGCAGCAGCTGAGGAACGAGCGTCCGGCATCCTGGCGGATGCAAAGGCCGAAGCGCAGGGACTCATCGCCGAGGCTGGAGAGACAGCCGACAAGATTCGCGAGGACGGGCTCACACGAGCCGCTGACGAAGCCGAGCAGATCGCCAGAGAGGTCGTTGCCAGCGTCCGCCAGTCGAATCAGAAGGATCTGCTGATCGCCCGGCGCGAAGAACTAGATGCGACCCGCGCACTTCTCGTCGAGGAAGTGTCTTCGGCTTCGATGGAGGGACGCGCCTCACTGCTGCAGCATCTCTTGGATCAGGCGAAGGTCGTGGCGGAGGACGGAATGTCGCTGCTACCGGTGGCCATCGACCGTGCCGCTCTACAGAAGGCCGGCAGCGGCTGGGAGATCGGCAGAGACATCGATGGCATCGGTGGATTCATGCTGCAGACGGCCGATCGTTCGATCTCTCTCGACTTCCTCTTCGACACCCTGCTCGAGAGCGTCTGGAAAACCAGATCCGGTGCAGTGAATGAGGCCCTGTTCAGCCCGCGCGCCGATTGATGTCACGCCTTTCCGACCGACCGCGATCCAGTGCTCGCAGGATGCGGTGGTCGACCGTCGTATATCGGTCAGGTCTACGCCACGAAGGCTGAAGTGGCCGGCGCCACCGCAGCGTCGCGTGGACGAAGGAAGCATGGACGCAGCCGAGTGGGCCGAGTTGCAGCGCAATCTCGAAGCGACTATTCCCGTCTATGACCGGATCAACCGGTTCGCCACGCTTCGCCAGGACCGCCGCTGGCGACGAATGGTTCGCGACCGACTTCCGACGACCGGCAGCATCCTGGAGGTCGGCTGCGGACCCGGCACCTTCGCCGAGATGATTCCCGACCGTGACCTGACCTGCCTCGACCCGATTCCCGCCATGCTCGCGGTAGCCGAGGCGCGCGTCAACGGCGGCCGCGAAGAGGCGGGGCTGCCACCGGCGAGCTTCGTCGAGGCGACAGCCGAGGCGATGCCGTTCGAGGACGCGTCGTTCGAGGGGGTCTGCTCTCTTTTCTCGTTCCGAGACTGGTACGACAAGCGGGCCGGGTTGGCCGAGGTGAAGAGGGTCCTCCGACCGGGTGGCAGGCTGGTGATGGTCGACCCAGCGAAGATGAACCGGCTGCACGGCTGGCTGGGCTGGCTCTACCTGCGGATATGGGTCGGCGCCTACGCGAGGCTGGTCTGCCGCCGCAAGGACCACCCATGGAAGTGGCTGACCCGCACCTACGCGTCCTTCGGCACCACCCGCACCTATGTCCGAATGCTCGAGGAGGTCGGCTTCACCGACGTGAAGGCTAAGGTCGTCTTTCCCGGCATGGCGACCATCTGGGTATGCTATGCGCCAGAGGCATGACTGCACCGGCCGGTTCGGACTCCGCAGGGCCGTCGTTCGCCGTCAGCCGCGCAGGTCGATGAACAGCGAGGACCTATTCACTCTTCCTCGAGGTTCCGCGCCTTCGCCTCGACGGTGGTACCGATGCGGTCCAGGATCTCTTCCAGCATCCGCTTCTCGCGCTCGTCGATGACCCCGTCATCCAGCGCCTCCATGATCCTGTGGACATCGCGACCGGCTAGGTTGGCGCGCTCGCAGGCACCGATTATCAGAGCCCGCTCGGCGTCGGTGACGGTGCCGTCCTTGAGGGCGCTCTCTATCGAGACGTTCAGCGCCATCCGCGCCTGCTCGTTCCAGGGGATGCCCATGGCGTCGGCAAGCCTGTTCAGGTCGTCGAACTCCTCCGGGGTCAGCACACCGTCGGCGTACGCCTCGTTGTAGGCTTGCAGAAGGAGATCCTTGTAGTCGCCGGGATTCAGGATGACATCGCGGATCAGTCCGTAATCAGGCGTCTCGCTGTCATCATCGGCTAACCGCAGCATGGCCATGCTTCGTCGCATCTCCTTGACGCTCATGTCCATCATGCCGTGCACCAGCATCGCGGCACCGACAGCGACCATTCCAGCACTCGCCGCCTTGAGCCAGATACCGGGCAGGAAGGGTATGTCCCATGGGTGATGCATCTGATAGAATCCAAAGCCGATGAGCAGGGCGCCCCAGACGACTTCGGCCCAGTCATTCATGTCCGCTTCGTCAGCGAACAGCGAGAGTTTTTCCTCGAGAGCGGAGCGTTCGACCATCCGCTCACCTCCCGCCTCTATGCTTGTCCTCGGGAATCATGCCGCCACCAGCATATCTCTGGCCGCCGTAGGGTGCACCTGTGTCCCTACCCCCCTTGGTTCTCGCCGGGGCCACGGGGCCACTGCCTCTACCTCGTGGCGACACCGGCACTTCGGCGCGTCGGTTCGGTGAGTTCGGACCGCGCATATGGGCTGCTACATCACGCTTCGGTTCGCTCATCGCCCGGTACGAACTACGGCTCCTGCTGGTCATGCGGCGTTCCAAACGCGCCTCCGATTCGGTGCGGTTGGCGCTGCGCCGCATCAGTCCGATGACCAGTAGGCCGAGGGTGATCAACGAGACGAGCCCGATCGCCGCCGGCAGACCGTATTCGACCAACAGGTCGGTCTCGAAAGCGTCCGGATCGATGATCTCGAAGGTCGACGACTCGACTGCGGCAGGCTGGTCGCTGCCGGCGTCACGGGCCGTGATGGTGGTGTCTAGTTCGCCGGGATCCTGAGTCGTTATCCTACCGGTGAAGGTGATCGAGGTGGTGGCGGTGCTGCTGCCGGCGGCGCCGAGTTCGACCGTTTGCACCGAGATCGGTGCGATGACACCCTTCGACAGTGATGGTCAGCGGCACATCGCCCGGATTGGTGAGGATGCAGACGACCTCGAAGTCGCCGATATCGCTGATGTTCTCGGTCAGCGTGTCGGGCGAGCAGTCCATACTCACCTCGGCGATGTTCTTGTCGGCGTCATCCGGCCAGCGATCCGGGTTGACCGCGCCGGCCGCCGAGTTGTCACCGAAACCGTCGCCGTCGGTGTCGTTCCACTGGGTCTCCTCCTGCGGGAATGCGTCGATCGAGTCAGCGAATCCGTCACCGTCCGAGTCGAGGCATCCTCTGACCCCTTCCTCGTCGCTCTGACCGAACTCGGTCGGACAGTCATCACCGTTCGTGCCTGCAGGCTGGTCGCCGAAACCGTCGCCGTCGGAATCCCGCTGCTGGCTAGCGTCCTCGGGCAGGAAGTCACCCGCATCGGACCAGTCGTCACCATCAGTGTCGATGCAGCCCAGGATGTCGGCGCTCGAGTTGCCGGCCATCGCCGGGCAGGCGTCGGGGGAGAAGCCGTTGGGGTTGTCGCCGTAGCCGTCGCCATCGGTGTCGTTCCACTGCGAAGCGTCGTCATCGAACACGTCGGCGTCGTCCGACCAGCCGTCGCCGTCAGCGTCAGGGCAGCCTAGTTTGTCGTGGAAACTGGTGCCGATGGTCGTGAGGCAGTCGTCGGCCGAGTTGCCCGAGGTGTTGTCGCCGAAGCCGTCAGCGTCCGCGTCGGCCCACTGGGTCGCATCACCGGGGAAGGCGTCCGCACCGTCACTGACGGTCCAGACGGCGCTCGGGTCGCTGCGGCCGTCACCATCCGTGTCTGGGCAGCCGACGCGGTCGGAAACCGACGCGCCGGCGTGCGCCGGACATGCGTCGGAGGAGTCACCGATGCCGTCGCCATCGACATCGCTGGAATGGGCCGGGTCGAGCGGCAGGTCGTCGTCGGTGTCCCGGACCCCGTCGCCGTCGGTATCCTGACAGCCGAGAGCGCCGATGGTGGAATTGCCGGCTTCCGTCGGACAGGCGTCGGGTTGGTTCCCCGCCGGCGCGTCGCCGTAACCGTCACCATCGGAATCGCTGTGCTGGGTCGGATCATCCGGAAAGAGGTCGCTGTTGTCACCGACGCTGTCGTTGTCGCTGTCGGTGGTCTCATTGGCATCGTCGGGGAACGCGTCATCCGGGTCGAGGGTGCCATCGGAATCGGAGTCGTCGATGCAGCCGTCGCCATCCTGATCCCAGCCGGTCGCGTTCTCGGCCGGACACGCATCGACGTCGTTGCCGACTCCGTCCGCATCGCCATCGTCGATGCAGCCATCCTGATCGCCGTCCCAACCTGTCGAATCCTCGCTCGGACATGCGTCGGCGTTGTCGCCGATGCTGTCGCTGTCGCTGTCGAGCCATTCCGACTGATCGGCTGGGAACACGTCGTTCGCATCGCTCTGGCCGTCACCGTCCGCATCGACGCAGCCGAAGCGGTCGCGCGTCGAGTTACCGGATTCGGCTGGACATGCGTCACCTTCGCTGCCACCTGCGTTGTCGCCGTAGCCGTCGCCGTCAGCGTCGGCCCACTGCGTCGGCTCGTTTGGCAGTGCGTCGGCGCCGTCCCCCGTCGTCCAACCGGCATCTGGGTCGGAGCGCCCGTCGCCGTCGTTGTCGATGCAGCCCTGCCTGTCGACGCTCGAGTTGCCGCCGGCGGCCGGACAGTCATCACCATTCACCCCGGCCGCGTTGTCGCCGAATCCGTCGCCGTCGGAATCGGCGTGCTGGGTCGCTTCGTCGGCGAACGCGTCGTCCGTGTCGGCCCAGCCATCGGAGTCGGAGTCGGGGCAGCCGAAGGTGCCGTTCTGGTCCGAGGCGCCGCTGGTCCCCGGACAGTCGTCTGCCTCCGTTCCGGTTGCGTTGTCACCATAGCCATCGCCATCCGTGTCGTTCCACTGAGAGTCGTCGTTCGGCAGGACGTCGTCGGTGTCGGCCCAGCCGTCACCATCGGCATCGATGCAACCGAACATCGGATTCGTCGAGTTGCCGAGGACAGATGGACAGCCGTCGCCGTTCGTGCCGGTCGTGTTGTCGCCGTAACCGTCGCCGTCGCTGTCGGTGTGCTGTGAGGCATCGTCCTCGAACGCATCGGCGCCGTCCGCAGCGGTCCAGACAGCATCCGCGTCAGACCAACCGTCGCTGTCGGCATCGGGGCAGCCGTTCCGGTCCTCGGTCGATGATCCGTTCACCGAGGCACAAGAATCGGCGCCGTCGCTGGTCGTCCAGCCCACATCCGGGTCGGACCAGCCGTCGGAATCGTCGTCGGTGCAGCCCTGTCGGTCTATTGTCGATGTGCCTGCCACCGCGGTGCAGTCATCGGAGTCGGTACCGGACGGGTTGTCGCCGTAGCCGTCGAAGTCGGCGTCGGCCCACTGGGTAGCGTCGCTAGGGAACGCGTCGGCGCCGTCGTTGACGGTCCAGCTTGCATCCGGATTGGAGCGTCCGTCAGAATCTGTGTCGGGACAGCCGTTCCGATCGACGGTGGAGAATCCCGACACCGTGGCGCAATCGTCGACTGCGTCGACGAAACCGTCGCCATCCGTGTCGGCAGAGATGTTGGTCAGCAACAGGTTCCGTGACAGCACCAGCGCGAAGTCCTGCGGACCGATCGGCACGCTGCTGCCGACCACATGCACCTCCCAGGTGCCGCTGGCGGGATTCGACTGGATGCTGCCGACCAGATTGTCGCGGTCGTTCGAGACATTTATCCAAGTCCCATCTGGCTTCTTCAGGTGCAGGTCTAGGTCGTTGACCAGATTGGGGTCCGCAGCAGTCGTCGATTCCGGGTCCGTCCACGACAGCATGATGCGCAGGTCGGGGGTGGAGGCGGGGACGGTGAATCGGAAGGCGCGTTCGTTGTTCGTGGTAACGGTGTCGCCTTCGACGAAACTGGTGTTGACCATCCTGCTGAGGTTGACCATGCCCCAACCCTCGTGGTTGTTCGGGACCGTCTCACCCGCCCCATTGGTGCTCGAAGAGTACTGCCCTGCCATGTCGTTGGCAGCGGCGGAAAAGATCGCTTTGACGAGAGCCGAGGATGGGTCGGAATGGTTGACGTTCTCGATCAGATGCTCGACCAGCAGGGCTGTCGCACCGGCCGTCAGCGGTGTCGCCATCGAAGTGCCTCCCATGTAGGTGTATGACGAATTATAGGCGAACCATCCGATGTCCGAGGTGGACCGAGACTTGGTCGAGAGGATCCAGGTGCCTGGCGCCGAGACGTCCGGTTTGAGGCGGATGTCATCCGTCGGTCCGCGGCTCGAGAAAGCAGCCATACCCTCGGCATCGCCGCCGGTGGGATCGCTCCGAATCGGCTCACCGTAACTGGCCCCCCAGTTTCCCGGACTGAAACATGACCCTGCCCCATTGCAGAAGGTCGAGCGATCGTTCTCGCCGGCGCCAATGGTCATGACGTTCTTTGCGGTCGCAGGAGAGCCGAGCGAATCTAGATCGATCTCGCCGTCGCCGTTCGAGTCGACGCCTTCGTTGGCAGCTGCGAACAGGACTGTCAGATTGCGGTGCACGCGGGCGCCTATATCGGCCTGCATCGATGTCGTCGTGTATTGACCAGCGACGTCAGAACCCCACGAATTCGTGTGCACGCGCGAGCCGTTCGCGACCGCGTCGTCGTACATGTGCGAGAGATTCGACGGGAAGCCGATCAGGTAGGACTTCGAATCGGTGCTGCAGAACAGGTCCACCGCTTGGAACAGGAGGTTCGCCTTGGTGGCCGAGCCGATGATACTGCCACCCGAATCCGTGCCGTCACCGAGGACGGAACCGGCGACGTGCGTGCCGTGTCCGTTCGTGTCGCTGGCGCCGTCGTTCGAAGAGCCGCCGCAGTAGTTGTGATTGCCAGCGCTCATTGAATACGATACGATTCCGTCGATGTGGTCGCGGAAATCCGGATGCATGTTCGAGTTGTTGACACCGTTGTCCAATCCGGTGTCGGCGACAGTGACGGTGATGCCGCTGCCGTCCAGCCCCGACCAGGATGCGTCGAGGCCCTGCATGTTGGCAGTCGATTCGACCCAGTCGACATTCATCACTCCGCGAGCGACGTCGTTCAGGATGTAGCGGTCGAAGGTCGGCTCGATCCACTCGATCTCGTCCAGTGTCGCGAGGTGGGCGATGCCGGCCGTCGTCGCATCGACGGTGACGAATCGGCCGCTGTGAGACTGTACCTCGATCGAGCCTGCCGGCGCGTCATCGAGGTCTGGCATCGCATCGTTGGTCAGCACGATGTTGAAGACGCCGCTACCGGTCCGGTGCAGCCGCGCTTCCCAGCCGCCGGTCAGGGCTGGTGCGACGAGGACGTGGACCCGGTCGATCGGGTCGAAGCGAGCCATCGCGATTACACCGAGGTCGGCGATCTCGGTCGGCGAATGGTCGGCGAGTTCGCAGTGGAACGCCTGAGGCGGCAGGAACGACCGGCAATCGATGCCCTCGGCGGCAAGCTCGCCGCGCCATTCGGTCGGCACCGGGTACTCGTGAGCCAGCAGCATCCATCCCGTCAATCGTTCGGAGCCGAAAACCGCCGGCCACTTCTGCTGCTCGACCAGCACCGAATCGCGGTGCCGCAGCAGCGCGACGGTCGAGTCTGACGAGGGCTGCAGCCAGCCGTGCGCGGCGTCCTCGACCGGCTTGATGCCGATCGAAGCGAGCCCGTCGAGATCGATGTCCGGCGCCACCAGCAGAGCATCATCGGAAGGCTCTGCCGAGGTGAGCGGCAGGAGGGGTTGGATGAGCATCAGCATCGTCAGGACGAAGCAACGGGTGGTCACACTGCGGGCGTTCATATCCGCTTGGGAGCCGAGGTGCGTGATAACGGTTCATACTGACCAACCACGGCGTCACGGGTGAATCGGATTCCACCATCGGGGTCTCAGAACAACAGGAACGGTCGGCGGCAGTCGAGCGCCCGTCTGATGCCGGAAT
>CAUZSY010000027.1:0-13118 GCA_963582725.1 Candidatus Thalassarchaeaceae archaeon | reverse complement strand
AGGCCTCTGTTCCAGGCATCAGTGGCCTCCGCTTCGAGGCTCCAGCCCTGGCTCAGCGGCGTTGCGTGTTTGACGCCGATGTCGGCGAGGATGGCTACCGGCAGAGATGAGCCGGGACCGAGCCGCAGCGCCGCGCGGCGCCGCAGCGTCTTCGCCGCTCGGCCTTCGACGACCCCCTGATCGGTCAGCATCGCACCGACATGAACGTTGACTCGAATGAAGCGACCCCCGGTCGCGGCGGCGATGGCGAGGGCACCAATAGCATCGTTCCGGAGCACATTGACCCCGACCGCGAGGCCGGCCGGCTCGGCGACTTCGACGACGATCCTGCGAACTATTCGGGTCATCGCCGCGATGGTCACCGGGCTGACTCGCTCGGCGTGGAACGGGGCGTCGCCGAAGTTCTCGACCAGAAAGGCGTCGGCACCTCCAGAAGCGAGGGCGCGAGCATCGCGCAACGCCGCTTCTTCGACATCATCGATGTCGGTATCGGTGGCGCTGAAGGTCGGACTGCCGGGCAGCGGTTTCAGATGTACCATGCCGATCAGCGCGCGAGAAGCGAAGGGCAGAGCGACCCGGATGGGTCGAAGAGAATCACTCACCTCGATCCCTCTCTGAATCGGTCCGGATGGTCTTATCCTCTCGATATTCATCGACCAGCCGCTCGATCCTCTGAACGGTGTCGGCATGGAGGTGGTGTTCGATTCCTTCGGTCTCCAGATGGGCTCTTTCGGCCGGCAACCCAAGCATCATGAGAAAGCGGACCAGAACGGTGTGCCGATGCCGCATCCACTCCGAATGCAGGCGGCCGTTTTCGGTCAGGATGACCGGTCGATAGCGCTCGTATTCGACCCAGCCGTCAGCAGCCATCCGCTGCAGCATTCTGGTCACGGTCGGTCGGCTGACCGCGAGATGTTCGGCGATCGCACCGACCCTCGCCTCGCCCCTGTTCTCGATCAACTCGTGGATGACTTCCAAATGATCCTCCACCCTGACCGAGATGGCATCAGCACGGCCTCGCATCTCGGCAGCGTGCGCCTTGCGCAGCGCCCGCAGTCGCGCCCCGGGCTCTGTCATCGGCTCGGCAGGCCCGTCAGGGCCATCAATCCGACGCAGGAGGTCGGCTAGCCATGAGCCAGGCCCAGCAGCGGCGAAGTCCATCCATCATCGACACCGAGGCGCGCCAGCCGAGTGCCGCCACTACCGGCTCTGTGTCGGGCAGTCGTCGCAGTGAGTCTCCGGGGTGCGCATCACCGGAAGTCATACCGACATCAGCCCCCGACACTTCGATGCAGGCAGCGGCGAGGTCGGAGATCGACACCTCCTCTGTCGAGCCGAGATTGAACGACCGACCGGCCAGTCGAGAGCCGTCTAGACCCACATCGAGTTCTGCGAGCAGTAGAATCCCTTCCACGATATCGTCGATATAGGTGAATGACCTGGTCTGACTGCCGTCTCCGTGCACCGGTATGTCCTCGCCTCTCAGACACGCATCGAGGAATATTGCCACCACCTGGCCGTACGCATCACCGGGCAGCCGGGGTCCGTAGGCATTGAACGGTCGGACGATGCGGGCGTCGAGCCTGTCCTCATGCACCGAGTGCTGGAGTAGCAGTTCGGCGAGATACTTCGAAGCGCCGTAAGAATGCCGGCGATGCAGATGAGCGGCGCTGAAAATCGAATCAGAACCTTCACCAAGGGGCATCTCCGGCTGCTCGCCGAACGCTTCCGGACTTGAGGTGAAGACGATTCGGCAGCCGTGCACTCCCGCGAAATCGATGACGCTCTCGACCGTCGAGAGATTGACCCTGGCGACCAGATCGGGCCTTTCATGGAACCAGCGGGTGCCGTTGATCGCCGCTAGATGGAACACGACGTCGACGGTGCCCAACTTGTCCAGCGCCTTCTCCAGCACCGCGAGGTCACCAGCATCACCCGACACGAGATGGAAGTCGTCGAGTGGCAGACAGCCCTCCAGATTCCTCCTCTTGCCGCGGAACAGGTCATCGACCGCGCAGACCGAGTGCCCGCGCGCGACCAATGTTTCACAGAGATGACTGCCGATGAATCCCGCGCCGCCGGTGACCATCGCTCTCAACTCCGCTCACCTCGCCGCTCCGTCCACCTCTCTGTTGATGTGCTCTTCTACCGCCTGCTGCTGACGCGAACGCGTGCCATTCAACGCCCAGAGTCGCCCGGTTCCAAGGCTGAGAACCGGAAATACATCCACCTCACCGGGCCCGTTGATGTCAACTGCGCATCTGGGCGGGGGCCGCATTCTGCGGTTCTGCCGAACTGATGAACAGGCATGCGGCAGACAGATTCACTGCATCCGTAATCGTCGTCGCGTCGCCGCCGAGACATTCATCAATCAGCGATGTTCTCGCTTCGGCGATGACGAGAACAGGAATGACTCTGCTGGCGACCCTACTGATGATGGTATCCGCTTTCGCTGGATGCCTCGAAGGCATCGAGGTGTCGCCGGTCGACCCGACTGACCCGGGTGGCGACGACACCGGCAACCAGACGAACGGCACCGATCCGCTACCCGACCCTGATGTTGACAACGGCACCGACAACGGCACGGGAACCGGCAACGGCACGGGCCCCGACAACGGAACCGGCACCGACAACGGCACGGTAACCGACAACGGCACGTTGGACTTCGTGTTCATCCTGACCGATTCGGATGGCGTCGCTCAAGCGACCCCGTATCACCTCGACTTCCCAGCCCCACCGATGGCGGACGGCTCGCCATACCCGATGAGTCAGATATGTTCGGCCAGTGATGGCTTCTTCGATGCTTGGATGGGGTCTGTGCCAGCGCCCTTCAACACCATAACCAGTTGGAAGGTGTACAACGTGAATGACATCATGCTCGGCATGTTCGTGTCGCACGACCTGCCGAACGCGTCCAGCCTCAGTGACCCGATCGTGCTGTTCACCCAGAATTTCAGCGCCAGCGGCCACATCACCGCGGAACTGGCCGACCTTGCAGGCGGATACATCTGCGTCGCGCTGCCGGATGACGGCAGCGACGACGGACCTACCGGCGAGTTGATTCTCACCATGAGCATGACGAGCTTCACGGCAGGTCTGGCGGCGCCGGACATGGTGCACATCGACGCCGAATCATCGATGTTGACGATAGATACCGAATACCGGCTCGAGTACGCGTTGTCGATGTTCGGCCAGCCGGTGCCGGCGGGCGACTGGGAATCGATCGAATGGAACGCCACGGCGGCGGTCAGCACGGAGAGCATCTGGTGGGATGTGGCGGGCGTCGCTGGCGTGCCGGGACTGAGTCCAGGCAGTTACTGTCTGGTGGCGAATCTGATGGTGCAGGACGAGAATGGCACCTACCAGACGCTGACCAGTGATGAGGCATGCTTCGACGTCATCACGACTGGACTTCACTTGGAGGTCGAGATGCACGATGTCGTCGACGAGTTGTCGTCCTCCTTCGACGTCGAGCTGTGGGACGAGAACACGTCGATGGAACTCCGAGCCTACGGCATGAACGATTCCCGTGATTACGGATTGTTGGTGTCGATGCGCCACCTCGACGAGACGCCACAGAGCCTGACGAGCTGGGACATGACCGTGATTCTCATCGATGACCCGCTGTCCGGCGGCATGGTGTTCGATGTCGATATGGCCAACCTCACCGATTCGGGTGCCAATGCGACCGGCTGCCATTACATCGATGCGATTCGCCTGTACGACAGGTCGGGAGAGAGTCCGACGGACGCCGATGCGCTGGGCTCACAGATCTGGGTGGCGTACGGCGTCGCGATCGAGACCTGTGGCTGGGGTGGTTTCGCGACCGACCTCGTGGCCGGCACCGACTGGACGAACTACACCGCCTACATGAACGACTTCACGATGGTGAACGCCCAACTGACCTCCTACTGGACCGAACTGGGTTCCGAATACCGCCTCGAATGGTTCCTCAACAACAGCACCACGGGCGACCAGATTCCCGACACCAACATCGATTCTGGCGAGTTCACCTGGACCGGTGGCGAGCAGGGCTGGAGCAGCGAGAACCTGACCTTCCCGGTTCGCGGGCCGAACATGGCGATGGGACTGGTCGAAGGCTGGCACTGCGTCCACGCCGATCTCTATGAGAACGAGAGTGGAGTCCTGCAGCATCGCGATTCGGACGACGCCTGCTTCATGGTCGAGTTGCCCGGTGACGGCGATGGCGACGGCTACGCCGCTGACATCGACTGCGATGACAACAACATATCGATCAATCCGGGCGCCACCGATGTGTGGAACGGCGTCGATGACGACTGCGACGATGTCGTCGACGAATTCATCGACTACTCCGGCAACGCCACCTTCGACTACATCTCGGACTCCATCGCCTGGGTCATCAAGAACAAGACGGCGGACTACGAGGGGCACGACATCTACTGGCTGCCCGATGACAACTACGCTTACCGATTCGTCGCCACGCCAGACTACGTCTTCACCAATGGCTCTGGTGACAGAATCGAGAATCTGACCAACACGCCGAACATCGACGCGACCCTACAGAGCCTCGGACTGACCTCGGCGAACCTATCGGTCACCCTGACCGAGATGAGCCTCGGAACGGACACCGAGAACGTCGAGTGGTCATATGATTCGATCACCCACATCGAGACTCGTGGCTATGACGGCGGCGAGTACATATTCAGGCTCGACGGCGTCGAGTTCCTGCGCCTCGACACGGGGCTGACGGAGTATCTGAACTACTCCGAGTATTTCGGAGCGAACTGGGCCACCGCCAATGTGACGATGAACGGCAGCACTGACCGGGCGACCATCAACATCACAGCGAATCAGGTGGTGCAGCCGGAACTGTGGCGTCTCGCACAGTCGTTCATGGTAGATATGAACGGGACCATGCAGGTGGATTTCGCCTCCCAGGACGCGATTCTCCAGACCTCGTACAACATGAACGTCGTCGAAGCCAACTCCGCCGGCGTCAATACCGTCATCACCGGCCTGCTCTCCTGTGCGGGCGGCGGCAGCAGCTGCCCGAACTGGATCGCCGGCGTCTTCCACTTCGAGGCGACGGCACGGGCCCAGCCTTGATCCACCCAATGGCCAACCATCGTCCGCGACACCCCCACATCAACCGCCATCCGCTGACCCAGCCGCATTTCCCGAATGGGTGCGCCTGCCGAACGGATGCCGGGACATCCAGACTGGGTGACGCGAGCGGCCGAGCAGAGCGCCTTCGTAGTGCTCAGGACGCACGTTCCAGGACCGTCAGGCTGACGTCACCGTCGTCGAGCCTCATCTCGACCACATCGCCGCTGTTCAGCGCCAAGCAGGGGTCCGCATCGAATCCCATCGCGTACGGTAGACCGAGCAGCGAGGCGCCCGGCAGGGTCAGCGTGCAGACATCCCGGTTGATGATGGCGAGTGGACCTCTGCCGGAATAGATCAGCCCCATCAGCACGAACGGCGCGACCGTCGAACCCGACCCCTTCGGATAGACCAGTAACCGGCCGGCGACCGACTCGCCTCTCAGTGGATGGCCGGGCTCCTCGATGACCCCGGTCTCGGTGTTGACGAAACCCAGCCAGGTGATCGGCACATCGGTGACCAGAGCTTCGCCGCGGACCGACCAACTGGTCTGGCTAGGCAGGCTCCGACCGGTCAGTGAGCAGTCACCGGAACGTGCGGTCTTGGCGGTCACCATCCCCGGTCTTGCTGCCGAGTGCAACACCGGTCGAGGGCCGGTGATGCGATTCGGATCGAATGCGTGCGCGACGCATTCGTCGATCCTCGCGACGGATGTCGGCATCCTGTTGAGACCGCTCGTCAGGTAGTGCTCCGCCTTCATCGAGTTGGTCAGCAGGTGGTTGTAGCGGCTGCGATTGTAAGGCGTCACCTCGGGACAGGTGTCCTTCAGCACCAGCGTGCCGGCCGTCTCGAGCAGATCGATGGTGCCTTCCGCCTCCAGCTGTGAATGGTTGTGTGCCGATGTGAACACCCACAACCTCCTGTCCGGTATCCTCTCACCCAACTCCATCCGAGCGCGCACCGCAGCCGCCGTCATCCGCACTTCGCCGATGCTAGCCTGTGGACAGCCGATGACGACGAGGTCGACCGCCCCGGTCGGTGTGAGTTCAGCGTATCGCGCTTCGAGATCGGCCTCGGTGAACCGAAGTTCACCCTGGACCGGTGCGGAGTCCGGTGCCGCCGCCGTGATGCCATCCGCCCACAGCATCGGGCAGCCGTGGTTGGCTGCCGCTGCCGTCAGCGCCTTGCGCATGTCGTGGCTGGCGCTGGCCGGCAGACCGACGATGCGCGGCATCGGTCCCCACGGCAGATCCCAGTCGGGCTGTACCTGAGCACCGATCCAGTCGCCGAGGATGCTCCAATCGGTCGCGTCAGCCATCTCCGCATCGATTTGCACGAGGATGTTCGGCATTCGGTTCTCCGGCAGATGCAGGCCCCAGCGTGGCGCCCAGCCGGTCAGGGCGGTGGCGAGAGCGGAGAGACCTGATTCTCGATTGGTTATCAGCGAGGTGTAAGAGTTGGAGAAGCAGACGGCGTTCGATTCGGCCCATGAGCCGATGCCGCTGCCGTGATCGATGTCGCTGTCGTAGGGGGTGCACGAAAGGGTCGCTTCGATGCCGAGATCGGTGTAGGCTCGAATGATCTCGAACTGCTGCTCTAGGAATCCCTCCTGGTCGATGCCCATCTCCTGCATCCGGTGCTGGTCGCAGCCGGCGCTGTTCAGCGTCGTCGGAATCACAACCCTGCCCTCCGCGTCGCCCGACAGGTCGGCGAGGAATCGGCGCAGTCCGAGTCCGCCGGTGATGACCGATACGCCGCTGACATGCGCGTGCGTGCAGCGGACGAACTCATCGACGCCGGCTGTCGCAGCGAGATCGACGACCAGACGAGCCGCCTTCTGTCGGGTCGGGCCACTGTCACCGGCCAGCATCCGAGCGACCTCGTCGGGCAACCGCATCGCAGGTTGCCGCTCATGCACGAACCATCAACCTGCGGGTGAAGCCTGGTCTGGGGGTCGGCGCGCATCGACACCTACCAGCCGGCGGCCTCGCAGCCCACCTCTGGAGATCTGTGAACATTCCTCCGGTGATCTCCGGACCCGGACGGTCCGCGCGAGTTGCGGCGGGTCGTCGAGCGCGGCGAATCACTTGCGGGCCGCCAGCGGCTGCCGCCAGCCCTGACCGAAGGCGCGCACCGAGACGCGAGGCGCCGGCGGCATCTGCCATCGCTTGTGCTCGTTCGCACCGAGCCGCGCCAGCACCCAGGCGATGGTGTCGACCTCGGCGCCGGTCGCCTTCTCGATGGCAGCAGCGCCCAAGCCTCGCTCGATCCGTGCGACGAGAATCGCATCCAGCACTTCGTACGGCGGCAGCAGGTCCTCGTCCATCTGACCGGGAGCCAGTTCACCGGACGGTGGCTTGGTCATCGTCGATTCGGTGATCGGCGAGGGGTTTCCGAGCGTTGCCGCCTCGGCATTGAGCGCTTCGGCCAGCCCGTAGACCTCGGTCTTGTAGAGGTCGCCGAGCGGTGCGTAACCGCCGCACATGTCACCGTACAGGGTGCAGTAGCCCATCGCCAGCTCGCTCTTGTTGCCGGTAGCCACAGCCATCGCGCCACGCGCGTTCGCCACGCCCATCAACAGCATCCCCCGCAGTCTCGCCTGCAGGTTCTCCGCCGCCACCGGGTTGCCGTCCGCCAATTCATGCGCCAGCGCCGAATCAGCCGCGGTGTGCAGGTCGTGGATGGGAATGCTGTCCAGTCGCATGCCGAGGGCTGCCGCCGTCGCCGCAGCGTCATCTATCGAATGATCCGACGAGTGGCGGCTCGGCAGCGACAGGCCGAGCACATTGGCCGCGCCGAGAGCGCGGCAGGAGACGGCCGCTGCGACCGCCGAATCGATGCCACCGCTCATACCGAGGACGATCTGACCGATGCCGCTCTTGCGGCAGTAATCTCTGAGACCGACGCTCACCGCTGCCAGCAGGTCAGCGTCGGACCTCGCAGGCCCCGGAGTCTCATCGGGCTGGACTAATGGCACTTGCTCAGGGGGCCCTCCGGGCAGGCCATCGGAGGTGAGAGGTTGGAAGGAGCAATCGTGGGGATCGAGCAGATCGACCAGAAGGATCCCCTGCTGCCAAGCCGACGCCTGGACGACTCTGCCATCAGGCCACGCCGCGACCGAGCGTCCATCGAACAGCAGATCGTCGTTCCCCCCCACCTGATTGCACAGCAGGAACGGGTGCTGCAGCGTCCGCGCCGCAGCCCTCACCACATCGGCTCTCGAGCCCTCCTTGTGCAGATGGAACGGCGATGATGAGAGATTGATGCTGAGAGCCAGTGCCTCACCCTCATGGCCCCACGCCGCCAACTGCTCGATCGGGTCGGCCTCGTAATCACTCGGCACCAGACCGGCGTGCTGCCATGCGTCCTCGCAGATGGTGACGCCGACCGATAGCCGTTCCGACAGGCGGAGGATGCCGGGAGAGGAATCCCCCTCGAAGTAGCGACCCTCGTCGAACACGTCGTAGGTCGGCAGCAGCTGCTTGCGGGTCGCCACCTTCGAGCGGCGGCCCGGCACGACCCGGACGGCGCCATTGGCCGGCCGATGCCTGTCGGCGGCCGGTGGCAGTGGCGTGCCGACGATCATCGGCAGCGCAGCATCGATGCCGAACGCCGCTTCGGCGCACGCCTCGACGAATCCCGCATCGAGCAGCAGGTCGCGCGGCGGGTAGCCCGAGACGACGAGTTCCGATGTGATGGCAAGGGTCGCCCCAGCCTCTGCCGCGAGCCGGGCGGCCGCTTCTATGAGACGGACATTGCCGCTGATGTCACCGACCGTCGGGTCGAGTTGCAACAGCGCGACGACATCTCCCATCGCGTCGCCATCCGTGCGCTCAGCGGTTGAAACTTACCTTTGTCGAGAGTCGACCGTCCAGCCCGACGACCCGTCGTCGATATGAGTCAAATGGCTTGCCTCTGCACATCCATCATAGCATTCACGGTGCCGGTGGCTCTGCCGCACATTCAAGTCAATCACCTCGGGTCGCGCGGTCGATGACGGTCCCTGCACCAGCCGGCGAACTCGACCCGGTGGCGCTTGAAGAGGCGATGATGGCGATCTGGCACGAGCAGCGCACATTCCAGCAACAGGTCGAATCGCGGCGTGGTGAAGAGCCGTTCATATTCCTCGAGGGACCGCCGACGGCGAATGGCCGGCCGGGCATCCATCATGTGGTGGCGCGCATGTACAAGGATCTGGTCTGCCGCTGGAAGGCGATGCAGGGTCATCTGGTCGAGCGCAAGGGGGGTTGGGACACGCATGGTCTGCCGGTCGAGATCGAGGTGCAGAAGCGGCTCGACCTGCTGAGTAACGAGGCGATCGAGCGGTTCGGCATCGCCGAATTCAACGAAGAGTGTCGGAACAGCGTCTGGACCTACGAAGTGGCGTGGCGCGAGATGACTGAACGGATGGCGTTCTGGGTCGACATGGACGAGCCGTATGTGACCCTGCACAACGACTACGTCGAGTCATGCTGGTGGGCGTTGAAGCAGATGTTCGACAAGGGGTTGCTGTACCGCGGTCACAAGGTGTTGCCGTACTGCCCTCAGACCGGCACCTCGTACTCCAGCCACGAGGTGGCGCTCGGCTACAAGGAGGTCGAGGAGCCCTCTGTATACACCAAGTTCCGACTGGAAGATGATACTGCGAGCGTGCTCGCCTGGACGACGACTCCCTGGACGTTGCCCGGCAATGTCGGCCTAGCGGTCGGCCCCGATGTCACCTACATCCGGGTTCGCATCGATGCGCCTGCCGGAGAGCACTGGCAGGGCCGAGGCGGAGCCGAGGTCGGCGAGGAGGTCATCCTAGCGAAGGACCTGTTCGAGGAGGTCATACGACATCACTCGACGGTGCTCGCCGAGTTCCCCGGCAGCGAGTTGGTCGGCCGCGCCTACGAGCCGCTGTTCGCCGGCGCGGTCGAGCGCGGTGACTCGAAGACCGCGTGGACCATACTGGAAGCGGACTGGGTCACGACGACGGACGGCACCGGTGTGGTGCACACCGCCGTGATGTACGGCGAGGACGACTACCAGCTGGGCATGGCGGTCGGACTGCCGGCCCAGCACACGGTCGACATCGACGGTCGGTTCCTTCCCGGCACGCACCAGAGGCTCGACGGCCGCTATGTCAAGGACTGCGACGATGAGATCATCGACCTCCTGGCAGAGTCAGGCCGACTCTACCGCGAGAAGATGTATGTGCACGACTATCCGCACTGCTGGCGCACCGAGCACCCGTTGCTCTACTACGCGATGGATTCGTGGTTCGTCCGGATGACCGCGGTGCAGGACCGTCTCATCGAATTCAACGACCAGGTGGAATGGGCCCCCGACTGGGTCGGCGAGAAGCGGTTCGGCGACTGGCTGGCGAACATCAAGGACTGGGCCATCAGCCGCGAGAGGTACTGGGGCACTCCACTGCCGGTCTGGCGCTCGCAGTCGGGCGAGATGAAGTGCGTCGGCTCGATAGCCGAACTGCAGAAGGCGGTGGCCGAGGCGGTCGCCGCCGGCTTCGACAACCCCGAATGCCCGGATGACGTCGACCTGCACCGACCGGTGGTCGACGGATTCACGCTGGTGTCGGAGAGCGGCGAAGCGATGCACCGAGAACCGTTCGTCATGGACTGCTGGTTCGATTCGGGCTGCGCCACGTTCGCCCAGTGGCACCACCCGTTCGACGGCACCGAGAAGCTGCAGGCGAACTTCCCGATCGACTACATCTGTGAAGGTGTCGACCAGACCAGAGGCTGGTTCTACACGCTGCTCGCGGTCAGCACCACGGTGTTCGATTCGATCTGCTACAAGCGTTGCCTGAGCCTCGGTCTGATCCTCGATGCTGAAGGCAAGAAGATGTCGAAGTCACGCGGCAACATCGTCGATCCGTGGGACCACTTCAACCGGGAGGGCGCCGATGCGACCCGCTGGTACATGGTGACCGCGGGAGCGCCTTGGAATCCGCTGAAGTTCGACCCGGCGGGCGTCAGAGAGACTTACGCGAAGATGTTCCTGACGCTGTGGAACGTGCACAGGTTCCACGCCGACTATGCTGCTCTCGACTCATTCGATGCGAACCCCTCCTCCTCGGCCGGTCGGGAAGATGGCGGCGGGCAGCATCCATGTCCCGAAGAGGGGCGGCCGGCGCTCGACCGTTGGATCCTGTCCAGGCTCGCCAGCGTCGCGGCGTCGTACACCTCGCAGTTCGAGTCGTGGGACTTCCACAAGGCGGGTCGTGATCTGGAGGACTTCGTCGTCAACGACCTGTCGAACTGGTACGTCCGGCGCAGCCGTCGCCGGATGTGGGAAGAGGCTGACAGCGCTGACAAACTCGCTTGCCAGCACACGATGCACGAGGTTCTGACGACCGTCTGCATGCTGATCGCTCCGATCTCGCCTTTCATGGCAGACCACATCCACCGAAACCTCACCGGCTCATCCGTTCACCTCGCTGACTGGCCCCGTCCGATGGGCGCCGACCCGGCGCTGGAGAGTCGGATGGCTCTGGTTCGCGATCTGGCGGAGGCGGGTCGGCGGATCCGCGTCGAAGCGGACAGACGCCAGAGATTGCCCTGTCAGGCCGGCTGGATAGTCGGCGGTCCTGACCTGTCCGAGTTCCACGACATCCTGGCCGAGGAGCTGAACGTCGAAGCGCTCTCGGTCGAATCCGACCTCGATCGGTTCCAGCGCATCGAACTGGCGCCGAACCGGGGGGCGCTCGGTCGCAAGTGCAGGCAGGATCTGCCGAGAGTGCTGGAACTGCTGGCCGAGGCCGACCCAGATGCGCTGCTGCTCGAGATCGAGGCGGAGATCGCTTATCTGGGGGATCATCAGATCGGCATGGAAGACATCGAGGTCCGCCGGGTCGAGAAGGACGGCTACGCCGCCCGGACGCTGACCGACGACTCCGATGGTGATGTCAGCCTGGTGCTCGACATGGCGATGACCATCGACCTGCTCTCGAAAGGCCTAGCCCGCGACATCATCCGACGCGTCCAGCAGAAGCGCAAGGAGCTAGACCTCGATGTCGAGGCGACCATCACCCTCTCGGTCTGGCTGTCGGAGGAGTGTCCGGACCTAGCCGCAGCGGAATGGCAGCATGTCCAGACCGAGGTCCGAGCAGCGTCCGCTTCGGTGATCGAGATGGTGGCCGGCGGAGAGTCGGCATCCGAGAATGCCGACTCGTTCGAGGTCGATGGCGCGCCGGTCCACTTCAGCGTCGAGTGATCGGCTGGCCAACGGTCGCTCTGCCCCATGAAGGGACTCTGGCGGCCGAACAGGCGCAGCATCATCGGTATGCACGCTGCTTCCGGCCGCTGTTCCCTTCTCGCTGCGCATCACCGTCACGCCGGTCGGTGTATCGGCTGTTCTGGTGGTGCCGGGCGCGCCGGTCGTTCGAGCGGTGAGAGTCGCCCCGGCTGCCGCCATGGTGTTCGTCTCGTTTGTTGCCGGGAACGCCGCCGTGCCGACCGTTACGCCGGTGGCCGCCGCCGTTCCGCCGGTGGCTGTTGCCGTTCTGCCGGCCTCCGTTCCGGTCACCGTGACCAGAACGGCCGTTGCGCCGTTCACTTTGATTTTCATGCTGACCACCGTTGCGCTGACCACCGTTGCGCTGACCACCGTTGCGCTGACCACCGTTGCGCTGACCACCGTTGCGCTGACCACCGTTGCGCTGACCACCGTTGCGCTGACCACCGTTGCGCTGACCGTTGCTCTGGCCATTCCGCGAGCCGTACCGCTGACCGTTCTGTCGGCCGCTCGTCTCACGCTCTCCTGAGCGTCTCGGATGACCCTGCCGCCGGTTGAAATCATCGAACTCGAAGCCGGTGTCCGGCAACTCGGTCAGATCGGGCGATGTGAAATCGCAACGGATGCCGGCGTCTCGCTGGATTTTACTGACCGCTCTCTTCTGCGGCTTCTGGACCAGCGAGATGACGACGCCCTCGGCACCGGCGCGGGCCGTCCTGCCGCTCCGGTGCTTGTACGTCTTGCCGTTGTCGGCCGGGTCGTAGTGGATGACCGTCTGAACGCCTTGGACATCG
>CAUZSY010000026.1:0-13155 GCA_963582725.1 Candidatus Thalassarchaeaceae archaeon | reverse complement strand
GGCGTTTGTCAACGGCAATTCCAGTTTGCTCGATTCTGCATAGGCGACGATGAGGAAGACGACGATCGATGAGACCAACGCAGCGATGGGATTCGCGTGATTCAACAACATCATCTCGAAACCGTTCTGACTGACCAGTTCGGAGTTCGATGCGGTTCTCAGCGTGTAGAACACCATCGGCAGGGTGCCGGATGGTGGATTGCTGACGCTAATCGGTGAGCCCTGCACGACTGCCAATGGGGAGAGGGTTCCGACGAAGGTCGATTGAGCGACCCCGGCCGCGATGAAAAGAGAGATGCCGCTGCCGATGCCCCACTTGCTGACCAGTTCGTCGAGCAGGAAGACTAGGTAGGAGCCGATGAACAGCTGGAGGACGATGATCGCGTTGGCCCAACCCTCGCCGAACTGCAGCAGCAGAGTCTCGTGCGGGTCGAGGAAGCCGTACACCTGCGGAATCGATTCGATCGGTATCATGAACAGGACGAGCAGTTTCTGGACGCCCTGATACAGCTGTTTGTCACTGGATTCGTTCAGGTCGAGATTGATGATCTTGGCGCCAGCGAACAACTGCATGATGATCGAAGCGGTGACGATCGGTCCGATGCCCAGATGCATTATCGAACCGGACGCTCCAGCCATTATGGCTCGGAAGGAGGAGAAGATGTCGAGCGTGGAATCGGCCAGACCGTAGATCATGACGTTGGTCATCATGAAGTAGATGATCAGGACGAGCGTGGTGGTCCAGAGCTTCTGACCGAAGCGGACGTGACCCTCGGGCTTCGTGATGGACGGGTACACATCGACCAAGCGGCTGAGCCCGTACAGGCGGCTCGACTCCTCACCCGTGTACAACAGACAGGTGATCGAAGCGGCGGTGCCGAGTCCGAGCAGACCGATTCCGACCAGCAGGAAGCCGACCTTGGTCGAATCGGTGTAAGCCCAGTAAACCAGTCCGATGATGATCAGCAGCCAGATCAGGGGCTTCGTGTAACGACCGATCCGATGATCGGTCACCGCTTCCGGCAGGTCGTACATCAGACCCCACATGACGAAGCCGACATACGGCAGACTGGCGAGGATCATCGCTGCAGCCTTCCAGGCCGCTACCGAATCGGTGCCACTGATGATGTCCCACTGCCAGTACAGCAGCGCGCCCCAGTAGATGATGGAAAGAGCAATCAGCCCCTTCCACTGGACGCGTCGCACAGCCATTCTGTTCCGCCTCCAGATCCCGTCTTCTCATTCAATCCATGATTCGAGGAGAGTCACTCCTCTTCGGCTACTTCACCCTGGTCGATGACGACGCTGCCACCAGCCGCTTCGATCTTCTCGATCGCCTGGCTGGAGGCCGCTTCGACGATCACCTCGATGCCGCGGCGCACCTTGCCGCTGCCGAGCAGCTTATCGAATCCGTGGTCGGCGAGGCGAATGCTGTCCGAGTCTCCGGCGAGTGCTTCGATCTCACAGACATTGACGGTGAGATTGAACTTGTAGAGCGATGGGTGTCGATTGAAGCCGTGCATGCCCCAATGGTCGGGCATGTACTTCAGCCGGGTCATCAGGCGGTGCTTGTTGAGGCCGGCGTTGCCGCGGCCGCCGCGCTTGCCGGCTCCACGTCCAGCCTTCTTGCCTCGGCCATGATACCTGCTTCGTCCACGGAACTTGTTGGTTCTAGAGACCATTCACATTCACCTCAGATCATCCTGCTGGCGAGGTCCTCTATGGCCTCGCCTCTGAAACCCAGCGCGCCCCCGATGGTGTACGCGCGCTTGATGCCGCCCCAGCCCTTCGAGCCGCGTGGCGGGTGCAGTCGGAATACTCGCTTGAGCCCCTCCACATCTTTGATCGAGGCGGTTCCGGCAGCGATTCCCTTCGCCAGAGCTTCGATGTCGTCGAGGTCGCTGTTGTCCTTGATGACCGAGTCGTCGACCGGCTTGTCGCCGGCCATCCGACCTCGCTCCTTCAACAGACCGGCGATCGCGGACTGACTGATCTCACCCCAGGTGATGTAGTCCTTCGCCTTCTGCAGCATGCCGGCATTGGTGTCGTTCTCGTTGATGATCACCGCATGATTCACTCTGGTCAGATTGAGATGTGACATGGTGTCCTTGATCCGACGATCGACGCCGATATCTCCGCGAACGCGGATGACGAGCCAAGCCATCAGAGCATCCTCCCGGAGCGGATGTTATGGCGTTCGCGCTCGGCCGGACTGATGCGGGCGAGGTTCATCTGGTTCAGGGCGTTGAAGGTCGCATAAGCGAAGTTGATGGTGGTTCTGGTCTGACCCTTCGTGCGCGACCAGACATCTGTCACACCGGCCAGTTCGAGCACCTTCCGACCGGTCTCTCCTATCACCAGACCCTTGCCGGCGGGTGCCGGCATCAAGGTGACCCTGGTCGAGCCAGACCGACCCGTCACCTTCATCGGAATACTCGTTCCCGGACCGCCGCCGGACTCCCATGAGCCGTTGCCCCGCTGAATCGTCATAATGTTCAACTTCGCTTTCCGGGTCGCTTTCTGGATCGTGCTGGCGACTTCCTTGCCCTTGCATATCCCGAGGCCGACCATGCCGTCCATGTTGCCGACGCAGACCATGACGTTGAATCTCACCCTACGACCGGAGTCGGTCATCCGCTGAATCATGTTGACATTGATGACATCCGATTCGAGGTCGGGCAGGACTGCATCGATGATCTCGGTCTCACGGATCTTCATGCCGGTCGCGAGCGCCTCTTCGAACGAGATGACCTGACCGTTGTAGACCATTCGACCGAGTCTGGTGGTCGGCGTCCATTCCCTCAGCGCCTTGATCGGATCCGGACCGCGGCGACGGCGCTGCTGGCGCTCGTCTTCGAAATCGATCTCGGTCTGGGCCCAGGCGCGGGCCAGGCCCGGCGCGATCCTGGCCGTGCCGTCGTCGTCGACCGGAATGATCACCTCGTCGGTCATGATTTCGCCTCCTCGATAGCGGTTCGGGTCGCTTCGACGCTGGCGGCGAGGGCCTCATCTATGTGAGCGCCCGATATCCGCTGCTCGTCTGGCAGCACCGATTCGCCGTGAGGTATGTCGAGACCGCCATCGAGCATGCCCTTGAGAGCGGAGAACACCCTGTTACCGCTGGTCGCCGCTGCCAGTCCGATGTCAAGGATTGCTGCCTCGATGTCGGCGGCGGCTGCCTTCTTGGCGAGCGCCAGACCGGTCAGATAACAGGCTGGAACGGACTTCCTCGAAGCATCGCTAGGCCAACCATACGATTCGACGAGAGTGCGGCCGGTGACCTCCGAGAGGATCCGGTCGCCATCGAGATCGTATTCGACCAATTGACATATGACCTGACGGTTGGTGACCCGTACGACCGCCCGAGGCCGGCCCGACTTCAGCAATTTGAGACGGCGGCGATAATCAGTCTCCGCCGTGCGTCGCCGCTTGAACTTGAGTCTCTGATTCTTTCCCCGCACCATCACGAATCACCTCCGAGCGAAATACCCTCCAACTCCATGTTGGCTCGCATGTGGGCGATCGAACGGTATGAGCCGCCCTTCGCCTTACGGTAGTGGTATCGATACTGAGAGGGGGTGATCGTCTCATCCGCCCGCAGTTCCTTGAGGACCCGCCGCTGTGCCCTGATGGTCCGCATCCATCGACCCTTCCTCGGGTCTCTTGAATTGGCGCTGCCCTTGCGCGAACCGTGGCCGCGTCGGCGGCCCTTGGCTCGCTGGGCAGCCAGTTTACGGGCTCGAACTCGGCTGGTGCCCTGAATCGGTCTGGCCCTGATGATGCCCTCATCTATCATCTCACGGATGTCCTCCTTCTGGACAGCGCTGGATATCTGATCGATGTAATCGGGATTGACCCAGACCCGGTGGACGCCGACGATTCGGCCTTCCCTCTTCGACAGGATGTCGGCCGCCATCCGACGCTGGTTGGTTATCTGCATCACGCCTCACCCCGCTCACTGATGTCACGACGGTTCAGGATTCGAAGACCCAGTTCGTCGGCCTTGGTGTGGATCTGTAACCGCTTGCGACCGCCGACCCTGGCACCTATTCGGACCGCTTCGGTCGCAGCATCGATGGCATCCAGGTCGGCCGGCTTGTGGACCATGACCTCGCGGAAGCCGGACGGGTGCAGACCTCTCGCGTCGGCGACCTTGCCGTATCCGACCCGAGCCACGGGGCTACGGTACTTCAGGTTCTTCCGCTGCTTCGAATCCATGCCCTTCGGCTTGCGCCAGCCGGTCCGTGACAGCCGCTTGTAGCGGTACCACTCCTGTCGCCTGAACTTCGGCTGCTTCTTCGACTGGGCCGAGCGCATCGCCAGAGCCGCCTTGGTCGAGTCGTCGAGTTCCGGTTTCTGTCGGGCGGTGTGTATCGACTCCTCGTCATCCCAATCCTCGAACTCGTCGTCGAACTCGTCGTCGAAGTCATCCTCGCCCGCGTCCTCGTCTGCGTCCTCGTCTGCGTCCTCGCCCGCGTCCTCGTCTGCGTCCTCGTCTGCGTCCTCGCCCGCGTCCTCGTCTGCATCGCCATCAGCGCCGTCATCGGCATCCTCGTCCGCGTCTGCGTCCTCGCCCGAGTCTGCTTCGGTGTCCGCGTCGGTGTCGACATCGGTGTCCGCGTCAGCGTCCGCCTTCGAATCGACCTCCGGCTCCGCATCGGCGTCCGCCGCTTCGAGCCGGAGTATCAGGTCCGCCTTCCTGCCGGAGACCGGCAAACCTCGCTTCACCAGCAACTCCTTCAGACCGGCGACGGTGAGATCATCGTATTCGCTCATCCTTCATCCACCCCCCTTCAGACCGCCTTCTCGACGATATAGATGCCATCCTGGAAGACTCGTCTGTCTCGACGGCGGATCCGACAGGCCCGCTCGATGTTGGCGGCGGTCTGGCCGACCTTCTCGATGTCGGCGCCGGACACTATGACGTCGGTCTTGTTCTCGACCTTGACCTCGACCTCGGCGGGCGACCACGGCAGGGCGGCTCGACGCGGCACCTTCTCACCGAACAGATTCGTGATCAGCATCACCTCTCCTTGAACCGCGAGAGTCATCGGGAAGTGGGAATAGACGACCTTCAACCTGTAGGTGAAGCCTTCATCGACACCTTTGACCATGTTGCGCAGGTGCGCGGCCCAGGTGCCGGCGATCGCCTTGTCCTTGCGGCGAGGCAGCGAGCAGACGACCTGCAGCGAGTCACCCGAATCGATGACTGACACCTTGCGGTGCCGGAACTCGCGGGTCAGCGACTTGGCATCGCTCCGCAACGTCACATCGTCGCCGGACATGCTGGAGCTGACACCCTCGGTCAGAGCGATGTCGTGAATGATTCGATTGAGTCTCGGCATTCCCATTCACCTCTCAGAATACATATGCGAGCAAGCGACCACCCAGCCGCGCTTCCTTCGCCTCGTAGTGATTCATCACGCCGCGATTGGTGGTGACCAGCAGCAGACCGAAGTCCTGGGCCGGCAGATACCGGGATTCCCACTTGTCGAAATCGCTGCGCTTGACCGAGTGCCGTGGCTTGATCGTGCCACAGCGGTTTATGGCGCCGACCAACTCGACTCTGAACGAGCCGCCGCGGCCGTCTTCCGACCGCTGGTACTCGCCGATGTAGCCGTGTTTGCTCATGATATCCAACAGATTGCCGAGCAACTTGCTGGCTGGACAAACAGTCACTTCGTAGTGGCCGGCGTGCTCCGCATTGTATATGCGCACGAAGGCATCGCTCAAGGGGTCGAACTGCATCTCATCTCACCTCACTCGTATTTCTTGAATCCTATCTCGGGGGCGATGTCGCGGAAGCACTGCCGGCAGAGGCGGAGTCCGTAGCGGCGGATCATGCCGCGCTTTCGTCCACACCTGCGACAGCCGATGGAACGGCCGATTCTCTCACCGTGGTCACGTGCCATCCGCTTCAGACCTCCACTATCGTCACGTTGTAGTGATCTTGGAAGAATGACTTGCATTCCTCTCGACTGACCCGGTGGCCTGCCCCGACCCTGCTACTGCGTCGGCGGCGGCGGCTGACCCGATGCCCGGGTCGCTCCAGGACGATGTTGATGTCCATGCCGAAGATGCCGATCTCGGGATCGTACTTCTGCTTCGGGAAGTCGGTGTAATCCTTGATGCCGAACGACAGGTTGCCGCCCTCGTCGAAAGACCACTCGTGGATGATCTGCTCGCGAACCCAGAATGCGTCCTTGAGGAAGGTATCGATCGTCGAGGAGTCGCGCATGGTAACCTTGCAACCTATCGGTGCGCCCTCTCTGGTGCCGACATCGCGGTTGGTCGACTTGGCGATGGTCCGGACCGATGACAGGCCGGTCAGAAGTTCGAGGACGCGCTCGGCGACCATCAGTCGCTGACCGGCCTCGCCGACACCGATGTGAACGACCACCTTGGTGATTCGGGGCTGGCTCATCTCCGCCGCTGCACTCATGCATCCACCTCCAATGGCAGGTCCTTGGCCGAGCCTATGACGAAAACGTGGTCGGCGACGGCGATGAAGCCGTCCAGTTCGACCTCGTTCGGCATCGATGAACGCCTCTTGATGACCCCGTTCAGGGTAGAGATGACGCCGACGTGGCTGCCGCCGATCAGGTAGATCGTCGCACCGGACTCGAGAGCGTGGTGCTTCTGGATGGCCTGACTCTGAACATCGATGAGAACGGTGTCGCCGGTCGAATGTGAATTCGGATCTTCGATGATGATGTTGCGGCCATCGTGCAGGTTGAGTTGGGTGCGGCCGCCGCTGACTGTTGTCTTGGCATCGATGCGACACGGCTTGCTGGCCGCTGCGGCGGCGCTGATCGGACGGTACCGCAGTCGGCCGTTCGAATCGAGGATACATCGATAATGATCATCGCCGACGGTCAGGACGTCCATCAGCCCGACAGCGCGTCCGATCGTGGTCACGGTCGTGCCATCGACCTTGACCTTGCTGTCGGCGACGATCTGCTTCGCCTCGCGCCTGGTCTCCGCGACTCCGAGGATGTCCCGCAGAACGATGCCCACGGGCATGCAGAGTTCGAGCGGGTGTCCGCACGGGTCCGGCTTCTGGACCCAGACGCTGGTCTTGCGTGGCAATGGCCAGCTTCTCGGCATCGTCAGTCGCTTCATGTGGCTGCTGCTCATGTTCAGGCACCTCCTGCTCTCGATGTGAGTCTGGCGTGCCGTGCCAGGTCGCCTTCGTCGAGCTTCGTGATGACGATGTTCGATGCGTGCACTGGCACCGCCTCATCCTTGCCATCGGCCTTGGTCGAGGTCAGACCCTCGATGAAGACCCAGCCGTTCTTCGAATCCACCCTGATGACGGTGCCGCTGGCGCCGGCCCGTCCGCGCTTCTGACCCTGTCGCTTGCCGCGACCGTCGCTCTTGACGCTGTTCGGGTGACTGTAGTCACCGCGGAGCACCTCGACGGTGTCGCCGGTCCGGATGGTGACCGACCGGATTCCTGCCAATGTCGGGTCATCTGTCAGCAGGCGGGCTCGAACTCGCTTGCGCTGGACATGCAGCGGTGCGCCGATGGCCGCCTTCCGCTGCTTGCCCGCCTTCTTGCTCTTGGTCATTCGATGCACCTCACACTATCTGCTTCGCGGTCGCCGCGATGCGCGGCCAGCGCTCCGCCGCCTCTCGGCTGACGGGGCCCTTGATGTCCGTGCCACGGACCTCTCCGCGCTCGTTCGTCAGAACGCAGGCGTTGTCCTCGAACTGGACCCAGACGCCGTCCTCTCTACGGAACGGCCGAGCTTGGCGGACGACGACGGCGTCGTAGACCTGCCGCCGGGTCTCCGGCGTGCCTCGACGGACGGTGACTCGGATCATGTCGCCGACGCCGGCTGCTGGGTAGCGTCTGGCGACGCCGCCTATCTTCTTGACCGAGATCACCTGGACTATCTTCGCACCTGTGTTGTCGATGCAGTTCAGCCGCGCCTGGGTGGGCAGGCCGCGAGTCACTCGACCGGGGATGCCCTTCACGTGCGCACCCCCTTCTCTATGACACAGAACTTGATCGTCTTCGACAGAGGTCGGCACTCCATGATGCGAACCGGATCGCCGACTTCGAGTTCACCGATGCAGGATGGCAGGTGAGCGGCGTAACGGCGGGTCCGCTTCTCGTAGCGCTCGAACTTCTTCATCGCTCGAATCATCTGACGCTCTACGACGACCGACTTCTGCATGCCGATCTCAGCGATGCGACCTTCGATGATCTGACCGCGCAGCCGCAGAGAGCCGTTGAACGGGCAGTTGTCATCACCATCCCACTCGCCTTCCGGCGAACTCACATCGATTCCGATATCCCGCATCTCACGCCCTCCTGCTCCGGTTGATCCTGTCTTCTGGTCGCTGACATACTCGGCGGCCGTCGATTGGTGGCTCGCCGTCGATCTGGAATCTGATGACATCCTTGGCGAGGATCCTCTGTTGCTCACCGTTCAGGATGGTTATGGTTCGGCGACTCTCGTCGATTACCTTGCCGCAAGTGCCGATGAGGGTCGGATCGCAAGAGGCGAGCACGGTCAGCGTGCGGTCGAGCCAGGGCATGTGGATGACATCCATTCAGCGCACCTCCACCTGGTAGCCGTTCTGCTCTAGCACCTTCGAAGCCCGCTTCTTGTGGTCACCCTGCAATTCGATGGTCCGTCCCTTGACGGTGCCACCGCTGGCGCATGCGCCCTTGAGGATCTTCGCGAGTTGACCGATGTCAATCGCTGCATCGTCGATTCCCTCTACGATCGTCACCATCTTTCCATACCTCCTTCTGACCGTTGAAATGACCGCTTTCTGCTGTTCCTTAGCTATCTCTTGACAGATGCACAGTTCGTCGGGAAGGCCACAGAGGTTGCAGATGCTCGCCATTCCGTCTACTCCTTTTGGTTCATCTTGGTAAGCAGTCGCGCGATGCTGCGTCGCGTCTGTTTGAATTCGCCGGGATTCTGGACCGAGCCGCCGAGCGCCTTCTGGGCCGACATCTGCAGCAGTTCCTCCTTCAGTTCGAGGAGCCGGCGCTGCCGCGCCTCGCCGCTCATCTCGTGGATCTCGCGGGCCCTCAGGTGCGTCATTCCTCTTCACCTCGCTTCGCTTCGAACTCGGCCAGTAGCTGCATCGCATCGCTGGCCACCTCGTCGGGCGATGGCGCTGAGTCCTCAGATGGCGCAGCCTCGCCGAAGGATTCCTCCGAGGATTCCTCGATGGTGAATCGCATCGTCGGACTGAGCGGTTCCAAACCGACCTCCTCGCGACTGTGGACCGTTATCTCGTGCGGCAGTTTGGCGCCCGGCCGCATGATGCCGACGGTGCAGCCGACGGTGCCGAGTTTCTTGACGGCGACCGAATAGCCGAAGTCCATGCACTCGAACGCGGTCTCGCCGCAATACTTAATGTGACCAGCCTGGAACTTCTGGGTCCGGTGACGAGCACCGGTGATCTTGCCGTTCAGCACGACGAGACAGCCCTTCGCGCCGGCCGCCATGATGTTCATCACGGTGCTATGGCCGGCTCTTCGGAAGAACCAGCCACGCTCCAGCGACGAGGAGAGGCGGCTAGCCATCACCTGGGCGCTGAGCCGTGGTTCAGCGAGGTCGTCGACCTCCAAGCGTGGGTTGTCCAATTCGAAATCGGAGACCAAGCGACGCGACAACTCGTTGATGTGATGACCTCTGCGGCCGATGACGCGACCGAGGTTCTCGGCGTACAGCGTGACCTTGGTGCCCTCGGGGGTTCGCTGGAACACCAGGTCACCGAAGCCGGCAGCCTCGTTCTCACGCAACAGGTACTCCTTGACCAGCTGACGCTCGACATTGCGGTGCACGAAGGTGCGGATGAGGTTGTTCCGGGGTGTGTTTCCTGCCATCTCCAATCACCTCAGAAGTCGTCCTCTGCACCATCGCCTTCCTCGTGTTCGAGGAAGATCTCCAGATTGACCTGATAGTGGTTCTTCGGCGAGGAACGCCCGCGCGCACGAGCCCTCCAGCCGCGAGCGATCTGACCTCGGTGCGCGGCGAGATGGGTGATCTCCATGTCTTCGGGATCGATCTCCTCGAAGTGCTGCCGAGCGTTGTCCATCGCGTTCTCGATCAGACGGATGAAGGCGATCGATGCCTTGACCGGATATCTTCCGGGGCCCATCTTGCCCTTACGGTGACCGGCCATGGTGTTGCCTCCTCGGCCCTTTCTGGAACGGCGAATGTACGGAATCGCCTTCGCCTGACGGCGGATCCCAGCAGAGTCCAGCCGCTTGAAGCCGCTCGGCGCATCCGGGTGAGGGATCCAGCCATCGACCTTGATGACCTCGTGCAGGTAGGAGATCGCCGCACCGGCGTTCTTGCCGCGCAGGAATCGCGCGATGTGGTAACAGTGCTTGTGATGGACATCGACATTGACCACCCTGGCGGTCGCAAGACTGCCGTAGCCCGGCTTGTTCTGGAGCAGTTGGGTGTATCCCTTCTGCGAAGCCCTGCGATCCCTGCCCATCCATTCCACCTCACTTCAGAGCCACATGCTTCGACGACCGGGTAGCACCGACACCGGGGCCGGTGTGGGTGACGCTGGTGCGCGTCCGAGCGAACTCGCCGAGGGCGTGTCCGATCATCTCCGGCTTGATCTCTATGTCGACAAACTTACGGCCGTCGTGGACGCTGAGCGTCCGGCCCACCATCTCCGGCAGCACGTACATCGAACGGCAGTGGGTCCGTACGACGCCGCTCTCGCTGCGGATGCGGTCGAGGAAGTACTGCATGTCCTCGGGCAATCCCTTGTCGAGGGTGCGCCTGACGCGTGACGGCATCAGGGCGGCGACAGAGAGCGCTTCCATGTCGTCAACGGGCGCGGTCAGCGGCAGCGCCCTCAACTCGTCCAGCGTGTAGCCCCGGTAGAGGAACACCTTCTTGCGGCGCTCGGCGACCGTCGAGCGGCGCTTGCGCGCCTGGCGGCGCGCCGCCTTCGGCGTCCTGAACATCTTCTTGCTCTTGCGTCGTGCCATGCGAGATCACTCCTTCAGCCTCGACCTGCCGCGGCCTGTTCGGCTCGGCGCGATGTGACCTACCTTCTGGCCGGGAGGGGCATTTCGACTGACCGAGTTCGGTCCGTGCACCGCCTGATGGTTGCCGCCACCGTGCGGGTGGTCGACCGGGTTCATCGCGACGCCACTGACGGTCGGGTACATCTTTCCGCGCGCCTTGGCGCGGTAGAACGCCGAACCAGCCTTCATCAGCGGCTTGTCGGCGCGACCGTGTCCGGCCAGCACTCCGATCGATGCGCGGCAGTGCGAACGCAGTTCCTTCAACTTGCCACTCGGCAGACGGACTCGCACGAAATCACCCATGTGGGTCTCGACATGGGCTGAATTACCGCCACTGCGAGCGAACTTGCCACCGTCGCCCGGCCGCGCCTCGACATTGCAGATCGGTGTGCCTTCAGGGATTCGTGCGAGCGTCGTGATGTTGCCAGGCTTCAGCGCGGCCTTGCTGCCGACGGTCATCGTGTCACCGACAGCGATGCCCTCGACGGCAGCGATGTGGCCCTCGCTGCCGTCAGCCAGCTTGTAACGGACCAGCGGTGCGGTGTGCACAGGGCTGTGGATAAGCTCGACGATGACCGCAGACTCGCCTTCGACCCGGGGCAGTTTATTGGCACCGGGGAAACGATGGCTCCGGACGCGGTTCTTCGGTGAGGACCCTCGCCTCTGTGCTCGAATTCGCTTGCCCATCCTTCACACCTCCGAATCAGAAAGCGCCGAGTTTCAGCGCCGCCTCCTCTGCATCGTAACCTTCGGCCAACCGCACACTGGCGTGCTTGCCCGTCCGGGTCACCCGGGTGTTCACCTTGGCGATCTTGACCTCGAGCAGCATCTCGATGGCCTCCTTGATCTCGGGCTTCGACGCGGTTCGCCGAACGATGAATTCGAGTCGGTTGTTGTTCTCCCGCCAACCGGCGTCCACATCAGCCCGGCGACGGGCGTTGAGGGTCTTCTCCGTGATCCACGGCATGATGATGATATCATACGGGTCAACCATGTCGATCACTCCAGAACTCCTATCGCGGCCTCGGTCCAGACGGTCAGCCGACCGGCCTGACCGCCGGGGGCCAGGTCCTCAGTGGAGAGATCCTTGGCGCAGACCACATCGATTCCGGGTATGTTACGAGCAGCCTTGGCGAGACCGGCCTTCTCGGCGACCACCAGCAGCACGCTCTTCGGCGTGCGGCGGGGGCGGCCGCGCATCGTGCCCTTGCCGGCCCGGATGCCGCGGCCCTCGCGGGCTCGCCGCAGGTCTGAGCCGAGGCCGAGGCCGTGCATCATCGAGATGAACTTGCGAGTACCCTGTTCGAGTGACATCTGCTCGACGTCGATGGAATCGGCCTCGTCATTCCGCTGCTCCTCGTAGGATCCGATGATGATCGGGAAGGTGATGTCGTCATCGAAGCGGTGACCGCGCTCGGCGACCAGACCGGAGTCGGCCGTGGCTGTGATCGCGACATCGCGCGCCAGCCGTCGCTCGCGCGAGTTAATCTTCTGCGACCAGTCCTTGTCGACATACGGTCCATGCGCCCGACGACCGCCGCGCGTGTGCGGGTTCTGAGCACCTGTCCGCTGACCGGTCTTTCTCATGATGCGGCTGACACCTCGACCCTTGCCCCACCATTCGACGGAGTGCTTCATGCCCGGTTGCGGCTTCCTCTTGCCGTCGTGCTCGCGGTGTCCGTACGGTTGCCGGCGGTTGGCCCTAGAGGAGTGCACGGCGCGGCGAACCAGATCGCCTCGGAACTCGGTCGTGAAAGCGTCTGGCAGCGTGATGTTCCTGCCCGCCTTCGCTTCGGTCTCCATCGACAGGCGGACGAGGCCGGTGTCATCCGACGATTCGCTGACTGTGGTGACGAGATTCCGAACCTTGACCTTCATTCATCACACCCCCTGCTTGCTGGAGGTGGAGGTATAGGTGATCTCCACCGGCGGTTCGCCGCCACGCGGTCGTGTCGGATCGCGGAATCGGAGCAGGCGCTTGGCGGGCCCGGGCAGGCTGCCCTGGATGAGGATGTAGGGGTTGCGAACCTCGCCGTAGTGGAGGAAGCCACCTTCCGGGGTGATGTTGTCATCCTCGGGGTCGCCGACGCTGAGGATCCGCTTGTTCAACTCTGTTCGCTGGTGGAATCCCA
>CAUZSY010000025.1:0-13634 GCA_963582725.1 Candidatus Thalassarchaeaceae archaeon | reverse complement strand
ACCAGAGTGTTGGTCCGTTGCGGACTCTTCTCGTTGGCGATGACGGCGCCACTGCCTCGAATGATCTCTGCCATCTGGGTCGCCTTCGAGCCGGGCGCCGCACAGAGGTCGAGCAGCAGGTCGCCCGGCTTCGCGTCGAGCAGCAGTGGCGGCAGCATCGAGGCTGCTTCCTGACGCGTCGTCCGGCCGCTGTCGTGCAGCGCCTGGTAGAGCGCCGCGTGTTCGGTGGGAGCGGCGCCGCGCCGCCACGGCATCCGCCACGCTTCGACGCCCGGCCAGTCGAGTCGCTCGCCACCCATCTCGGCGAGGAGCTCGGCCGTCCAGGCCGCGTCGTGACGCAGCGTATTGACGCGCAGGGTCTCGGGCAGTCGTGGCAAGGCCGCTTCGAGGAATCGCGAATCATCGCGCCAGTCTGCGACGGCGACGAGCAGGTCGCTCGCCTCCGCCTGCTGCTGCCAAGGCACTTGCACGACCACGCTGCCTCCTCACCGGCCGGCGACGCATCAGCCTGTCGCGTCCTTCGTCGGCCGTCTGGGGAGTGAGCATGCGCGTGAGTCCCTGCTCCCTCGGGCGCGAAGGTCATGGGGTGTGACCGCTCGGCATCGACTCGATGGCCGGCGGCGTGTTGGTCCTCAGCCTGACGCTGCTGCTGCTCTGGTCGCCGTTCGCGGCCAGCCGACCGCTCTGGCAGTCGTCGCTGATGAGCCGCCTGCAGGATCGTCTGGCACCGAGTCGTCTGGTCACCGTCCTCGATGCGATACCTGTCGTTCTGACTGCAGCCGCCTTCGCCGATCTGCTGCTCGCGCACGCGACCGCCGATGCCGCCATCCCACACGTCGTGCGGTGGAACGCCGCCGGCGTCGTTCCATTCGCCGGTGCGGCGATAGGGCCGGACGGCGCCCTGCTGCTGCTGCTCCTGACGACTCTGCTGACCTCCTTCATCCTGCATCTACGGACCGCCGTCGCGGCCGAGCACGCCGCTTCGCTGTCGCTGCGACACGGCGCCCTGATCGCGCTGATAGTCGGTCTCGGCATCGACGACTCCTCATTCCGCGCCGCATCGCCCACCCCGTTAGCTGACTACACGTGGCCGGCCGGTCTGACCCTGCTGACCGTCATCGCCGGCGTCTGGCTGGCTCGCGTCCTCACCAGAGCGGCGCATGATGCCGTCGCACCGCCGACCGACCCCGGCGCCTCGGTCGAGCCGGCCAAGCCGATCCTCGGCCGGCTCGGCCTGGCGCTGTTGCTGATCGCCGGCTTCTCGCTGCAACTCGCTCCAGAGGCGTGGTCGGCCGACAGTCCGGCCGAGGCGTGGCGCATCGCTCGGATGACTCCGGCCGCCGGTCGCTTCGTCGTCACGCTCGGCCTGCTGCATCTCGCCGTCAGCGCGCCACTGGCTCGCTGGTTGGCCGACCGTTCGGCCGCACGAGGCGGCCCGTCGGCCGGCCGCTGGCGCGGTCTCGCTGCCGCCTTCGCGGCGCATGCGCTGCTGCCGGTGCTCGTCGTCGCGCCCGTCTCTCTCATCATGCACACGACGCTCGCGAGTGACCTCTGGAACGCACTGGTATGGGCTCCGTGGCTGCTGCTCGGAGCGGTCGCCGGTACCAATCTGCCCCTGCTCGGCCTTGACCGGCACATCCGTCCTGAACTGCGCGGCGCCGGCATCGGCGTCGCGCTTGCCGCCATCCTGCTCGTCGTTCGGCACCCTGAGGCGCTGCTGTTCGCCCGCGTCTCGCTGTTCACCGTGCCGCTGGCGCCCCTCATCGCCGCCTTCGCCGAACGCAGCCGCTGAATGAGACGCCCGGCGCCCGAGCAGCCCATCGCCAACTCGCCTCGGGCACCGCTCGTCAGCCCGAATCTTGAAAGCCAGAACAACACGGTCGCGGCCTTGCGTTCGGTCACTGGACGCGGGATGGGATGAGAATGACAGGTGAGCGGAAGCGCATCGGGCGGCGGTTCGCTCGAACCAGTAGACAGAGCGTGACAGACGAGCAGCAGACGACGGAGAAACTGCGTCATCTGGCCGAACGAGCCAGCGCCTCGGACTCATCTCAGGGCCTGCTCGTGCCGGTCGAAGCGCTGATCACCGTCGAAGCGGAGGGCTGGGTCTGGCAGACCGTTTCGAAGGAGACGCTGGCATCCCTCAGCCACCGCCTGGTGCTGCAGACCGACGACGGTCGGCGGCGCGAGTTGTTCATGACCCAGTCCTTCGACGCCGCGATGGACGCCGCTTCACGCATCGTCGAGTTCCAGAACGGCGTCGTCCTGATCGAGACCCTCGACCCCTGACGGACCTCCACCGGTCTGCGTTCCGCGGGCCGAGAGCCCGCCCACCCGGAAGCACTCACCCATCTCGTGTCGCAGCCAGCACCTAGCGCGCCCGCACCGCCACGAATCCCTGGCAGCAGCGGTGACGGGAGTGTGCGGGTGGAATACGGGGCATTGAAATAGAGCCGTCAGGTCGGCAAAATCGCATGGCCATCAAGAAGGCGAAGAAGAAGGACAAGGGCAGCGGCATCCAGCAGGCCGCCGGTCTCATCCGCTACTTCGACGAGGAATCGGAGGACGCCATCCAGATCCCGAAGGGTCTGATCTACACCGTCTGCATCGGCCTGTCGATCTTCATCTATCTCGCCAACCACGGCATCTGGCAGTGGATCTGGACGCAACTCGGACTTTGAGGCCGCCTTTCAGGTCAGGTCGACGAACGGTATCTCCTCACCGTCGTCAGCGTCGGCAGAACCGACGCCGACATCTCCGACCCCTCCGACCTCGCCGGCTTCCGCCCCGTTATCTCCCTCTCTCTCGGAATCGCTCCGACCAGCGTCCATCGCGATGTTCTCTTTGGGGGGTGAATCCTCCGTCTCATCGCTGTGGGATCGGCCGATCGCCACGTCGGTCGCCTCCTGTCTGGCCATCCCTTCGGTCAGGCTTTCACCGGCCGTCGAGGCATCCTCGGGTTCGTCCTCCGGCCGGGTATCTGGATCGGCGTGCAGGAGGACGCGCTCGGCCCGCGCCAGCGCCCGGCCGAGGGCTGGCGCGTTGCGCTCCAGCAGGGCCGCCTCGGCGCGGCCGATCTCGTCGCGCGCCGCATCGAGCAGCACGATGCTGCTCTCATCACCACGGCCGGCCACCGCTTCGGCCTTGACTCGAACCCGCTCGATGTCCTCGCGCAGTGTCTCGCGGCCGGCTTCGATGAGTCCGTTCCAGGCGGCTCTATGCTCATCGATGCCGGCGCCGGTGGCACGCCGGAACGGCCAGCGCCAGACCGGCAGCCACGGGTCGTGGTGCAGCGCCACTGCGAAGTCGTAGGCGAATCGAGCCCGTGCCTCCAGCGGGCCGGTCAGACGGATCTCGTTGAGGAAGCAGCGGGCGAGCAGGCCGAAGCCCCAGTACGGAGCGCTGCGTATGTCGATGATCAGATCGCCGGCGGTCGCCTTCAGTCGCCAGCGCTGCTCGTCGTAACCGGGCTGCTGCTCGAACTCGGGCACCTCGTGCGTGCCGAGCGCCGCCAGCGCCGCCCTGCCCACATCGCCGAGGAAGACGCGGCGGCCGCCTCCGGGCCATGCGGCCGGTCGCAGCAGACCGCCGTCGTCCATCCGCATCTCCGGGACGCCGCGTCGGACCTGGGCCCACAAACGGCTCCGGGTCGGGTCGACGCCGAGGGTCGCCTCCTCATGTCTCCCCGAACCCCTCTCGTACTCCGTCAACCCGATCACCCTCGGTCTCGCCGCTCACTGATGTTCGCACCGTACCGACGATGCTCCATCAATGGGCCGCACATCCGGGCCGCGACGGCGGTCTTCGTGGTGACATTGATACATGGACCACAGCGACCGCCCGCCGAGGCAACGGCGATGGCTAGGCGGATTGGCAAGGCGAGGCGGGCGGCCGCGATGGCGGCACTGCCTTCGCTGGCAGGCGTAGGTGCGGCGACCGCGACCCGGATGGTCGACGCCGGTATGGAGAATTCCGCCAGCGTTGTCGTCGCCGGAGTCGATGGTCTCAGCAAGGCCGGACTCAACGCCAAGGCGGCGGCGACGGTGTTCGCCTCGGCCGAAGCGGCCGAAGCGGCGATCGCCGCAGCGATGGCCGTGCTGACCTCACTGTCAGGCGTCGGCCCGAAGACCGCCGTGCAGATGGTCGCAGCCGGTATCGACAGTCCCGCCGCGATTCTCACGGCCGGTAGATCCGGCCTCGCGGAAGCGGGTCTCGGCACAGCCGCTGTCAACAGCGCCTTCGGGGCCGCCACCGCGGCCAAGAAGAAGGCCGCCGCGGCGGCGAGGAAGGCGAGGAAGGCGGCGACGGCGGTGAAGCTCCCCCCCACTGCTCAGCGCCAGAAGCCGGGGTCGGTGATATCGGACGAGGAGGCCGGAGTCCGCGGCGACCAGGTCGGCTCGAAGATAGCCGCACCGAAGGGCGTCGCCGACATGCTTCGTCGGATCAAGGACAATCGCTGACAAGCGCGAATCGCCGCGCTGCCGAATCATCATATGGGTTCCGTGCGGAAGCGCCACGCATGCCGAGGCGTAAGTACGGCCGGCTGCGAAAGACCGTCGAGCAGCCGCCGAAGGACAACTGCAGCCGCTGCCGCTCCGGTAAGTACTGTCCACTCCCCGACCACGCCGGCAACGAGATCAGGCCGGACCGCGAGTGGGCCGGTCCGGAAGCGGTCGACAAGCGAGCCCGGAAGAAGCGGCCCGGCGCCAGGCGCTGAAGCCCACCCTAGAGTCGCGAGACGACGCCACGAGTCACTCGTCAGCGTGCAGCGCCGCCTGCGCGCGATGGTAGATCTCGCGCAGCGTCTGATCGTTGATCTCCAGATAGATCCGCGTCGCCTGGATGTTCGCGTGCCCCAGCAAGCGCTGGATCGACACCAGATCGACACCGCGCTCCAGCAGCCCGGTGGCGAAGTTGTGACGGAGGGTGTGAGGTGAGAGGCGGGTACGAGGAATCTCGGAGGCATCGGCGAGTGCATCCATCATCTTCTGGACTCCGCGCGGTGTGATCCGCCTGCCGACTCTCGACAGGAACATCGCCTCCCCATCATCCACCGGCACCTCAGTGCGCGCCATAACCATCTCACGTATCGGCTGCCAGGCGTGGATCGCATTCACCGTTCGATCGGTGTACAGCACCGTCCTGTCCTTGTTCCCCTTGCCTCCAACGACCATTCCCGAGCGGTCTCGAAGGTCTAGGTGATGCACGTCGAGCCCGCACAACTCGGAGACCCGCATGCCGGTGTCGAGCAGCGTCGTGATGATCGGCACTGCTAGCGGATTCTCCGATTCGGCCGCGGCCCTTCTGACCCTGCCGACCTCGTCACGGGTCAGCACTTTCGGCAGCGGCCGGCTGCGGGATGGCCTTGCGACCCAATCCGGCACCATGTGACCGAGCCAGCCGAGCAGATGCGTGGCGGCGGCGATGCGAGCGTTGATGGTGGCCGGCCGCAGGTGCGATATCGACTGCAGCCAGAGGTCGAGCCGGCCGTTGTTCGGATCGATCCTCATCTGCATCTGCCCGACGCTCATCTCTTGAATCTCGTCGTCATCGACCACCGCCTCGCCGGGCAGCGTGGTGGCGAGGAACTGACGGCTCGCCGTCCTGTACGAGCGCATCGTGTTGACGCTCTTCTGCTCGGCTCGCAGCTGCATCTCCCAAGCCCCCGACCATGGCAGGTCGGCCAGCCGGACGAGTCGTGATGGCAGTCGCTGCTCGACGCCGATCAGACGCGAGTCGAACGGGGTGACTCGCATGCCGCGTGAGTGCGGCTCGGCCCACTGCTCCTGTCTCTCCTGTCGGGTCATCGTCCTCCCCTCGCCGTCGCCGGCGCGTGCATCCCTGTTCCTCGTCGGAACGGGGCGCGTCCGGGGTCTGAGATGATGAAACCTTTCCTCGCAGCCACCTCTCAGCGCCGCCTCTCGGCGTCATCGCCCCTGCGCCACCGCCGACGCCACCGCCGACGCCACCGCCGACGCCACCGCCGACGCCACCGCCGACGCCACCCGCCGCTGACTGGTGGACGCTCGACGGGAGCCGTCTGGGCCTCGTATGTAGGGGAGGCGCTGCGCGGATGGGTCGTAGGCCAGAAACTCAGCCGATGTGACCGGTGGCTGGGCCGTCGTTCGGACCAGTGGATGTCTGGCCTGTCGAATAGGTGGCTGGATCGGCGAGTGAGTCGCTGAAGGCAGGGCTGTGCGCCGGCTCTGCGGGCGAGCCGGCGGCAGCAGCGACGTCCGGCCGGACATCGCCGGACAGATACCCGCGGATTCTCTGCAGGTCGCCATAGAAGACGATCTCATCGCTCGGCTGCAGGACGAGGTGATCGGCTGGCCGGTAGATGTGGTCAGCGCCGCGAAGCACGGTCAGCACGGCGTCGCGAATAGGTCCGAGGTCTGCGATGCTTCGACCGATTAGGGCCGGTTCGCGGTCGAGCGATATCGACACGATGCCGTGGCCGCGGCGACGCGCCATCACCTCGTCGAGCCGCGGCGTGCCGAACCGGTGCTGGCGGCTGATGTTGTCGATGATGCGGGCCGCGACGTTGACGCCGGTCGCGCCCTCGATCCCCTCCAGCCCGGGGCTCGAGTTGGCCTCCAGCACCATCGGTCCGTCCCTGCCTTCGAGCAGATCGACGCCTGCGACGTCGAGGCCGAGGACGCGGGCGGCGCGCCTCGCCACCCGCTCGTACTCGTCCGGCAACCGGACCGCTTCTACGGTGCCGCCGAGATGGAAGTTGGAGCGGAACTCGCGACCGGTGGCGCTGCGTCGCATCGCCGCCACCACCTCGCCGCCGACGACGATGATCCTCACATCGCGGCCGTGGCTCTCCTGGATGTACTGCTGCACCAGCACGGTCTCGCGTCGGTCGAGCAGACTCCATACGAGTTCTCGTGCTTCTCGAATCGTGCGCACGAGGAAGACGCCCGAGCCCTGTGTCCCCTCGCTCACCTTGACGACGCATGGAACCCCGCCGATGCGGTGGATCGCCCGCTCGACGTCGCGCCAGTGGTTGACCTGAGCGGTGAGCGGCACCGGCAGGTCGTGCGCCGTCAGGATCTGAGAAGCGGTCAGCTTGTCGCGACTTCGAAGGATGGCATCGCCGCGATTCGTCACGTGCACGCCCATCCGCTCGAACTGCCTGACCACCCTGACGCCGCGCTGGGTGATCGAGTAACCGATGCGCGGGATGACCGCGTCAGCGTGTATCGGCCAGCCTTCGCGCAGCACCTGCGCATCGTCATCGCCGACCACGATGCTGAGCGACATCGGGTCGACCACATCGGTCAGCCAGCCGGCCGCGTTCGCCTCTTCGTGCAGCCGCCGAGTGCTGTACAGACGCGGCCCGCGGGACAGGATGATCAGTCTCGGCTGCACGGGCCGGCGGCCCCGCTCATCCTTCTTGAACCGCTCGCACGGCACCGAATCGCAGTCCGATGAGTCGACAGCCGCCGCCGCCATCGATATCCCGCACCGATTCGGATCCACCGAAGCCAGCGGCGGCTTGAAGTCACGGCGTCAGGTCGGCATCGCCATGGCGGCAGGACCTCCATCCGGCCTGCCGCTCTCGGCGCCGGGTACAGGACCACCGGGCACAGACCCCCAAGGCACCGGGCCACCGAGCACAACCGCCTCCGGCCCACCCGGCTCAGGCCCCCCAGGCACCGGACCACCAGCCGCCTCACCCTCCACCGACGCATCCCCATCATTCGACGCGGTGGCGGAGATAGAGCAGGAGCAGGTGCGCAAGGATAGGCGAGAGGATAGGTTGGAGGAACTGCGGGTGCAGCGCAACCGGAGTCGCGTCAACGTCTACCTGACGCTCGCTTTCATGGCTGTTTTCTTCACCTTCTCCTTATTCCCGGTCACCCAGGGCTCGCTCGGCGACAACCCCCACGTCGGCATGAGCAAGGAAGAGGTCACGGACTGGATGGACGACTCCGACGGCCGCGGCTGGTCAGAGAATCAGAAGGCGGCGTGGAACGAGGAGAAACTGTGGGATGGCAACGACCCGAATTCGGGCACCGTCGAGTCGACCGTGGTGATGGTCGGCATTCCGGCCGACCTCGGCGCGGTGACTGAGATCAGAGTCGATCTGACCTTGGTCTCGCTACGCGAGGACGGCGGCAGCACCCACTTCGAGGTCGGCTTCTTCGATGGCACCTGCAGCGATCTCTGGTCACCCGACTTCTCCAACGCCGTGGCTTGGTACGACGGCCATGAGGACCAGCTGCTGCCCGGCGTCGAGCGGACCATCAGCCTGACTCTGCAGCCGGGCACCTACTGCCTCTACTTCCACTTCATGCAGATAGCCCCCGAGGACAACGGCTACAAGTCGACCATCGACATCGAGATGGCGATGTACTGGCCACGCGGAATTTTCCTCCCTATCTCCGGTCTGCTCGCCATCATCGCGCTGCCACTCTGGCTGTCGACCCAGCGGATCGGCAAGCGTTTCAAGGAGATGAAGTTCCCAGAGGGTCCCGAGGAGAAGTCGTCCGAGCTGCAGGTGCTAGACGCGGCCGATGCGGAGCGGGTCATGGACATCGACCTGACCGGCGCCGAGAACATCGATGCGCCAGACGGCGTCGTCGACCCGTATGTGCAGCAGTTCATCGATCAGGGCTACTCGCCGCAGGTCGCGGCCGAACACGCTGCGATGTACCGTCAGCGAGCCGGCGACCAGTACACAGAGCCGGCCACGGAGACATGGGTTGAAACGCCTGCGACGGACCAGCCAGCCGCTGAGCCGGTGGCAGAGACGGCAGCGGATTCCGGCGGTTCCGGGGAGTGGAGCGACGAGCAACTGCTGGCGGCCGGCTGGACGCAGGCGCAGATAGACGCCAATCGCGGCCAGCCCTGACCCGAGCGAGCACTGACGCCCATCGAATCCGGCCAGCCGAACGCGAGCCGGTCGCTCGCGCGAGGGAGAGGGATTGAAAGCGCGCCTCGGGCACCTCGGAGTCGGGGGTTCGGAATGACCGACGAGATAGACGTCGATTCTCTGAACGACTTGACGGTCGTCCGACTGAAGGAGCACCTCGCCGAACTTGGCCTGCCGAAGAGCGGCCGCAAGGCGGATCTGATCGAGCGGCTGCGGGCCGAACTCGTCATCGACGAGGACGACGGCATGCTGCTCGTCGACGACGACGAGGCAGCCGATGATGCACCACCCGACGAGTACGATGAGTTGCACGACGCGGAGGTGCTGGACGCCGAGGTCTTCGAGGTCGATGACGACGGCGTCCTGGAGGCCGAAGTGTTCGAAGCCGAGATCATCGACTCCGAGCCGACGAAGGCCGTCGCCCCGAAGCCCACCAGAACCACCGCGGCCGCAATCCCCGACGCTGCCCCGGCGCGGCCGAAGAAGCGGCGCAAGCCCAGACGCGCCCGACCATCCGCTGAGGCGGTTGGGACCGAGGCTGTCGAGGCGGACGAGGAGGCCGACGAACCCGACGTGGCCGATGAGATCGGCCCATCGCGCCTGTCCCGCATCGCCGCCAGCCCGCTCGCCCGCGTCACCGTCATGATCGTCGTGCTGCTGCTGGCCGGCGCCGGCTGGTTCCAATGGATGCAGGGCTCGCAGTCGTTCACCGCCGAGCCGCTCCGTTACGGTGATTCAATGTCGTTCACGATGACCGACGGCACCCTCGAAGCGACCGGCGACGACATGGTCACGCTGATCAGGGATCGGTCCGGCGGCGCCCTCGACGACGCCTGCGGCGAGTTGAGTCTGACCTTCTCCGGCACCGGCCAGATCGCCATCAGGAAGGGCGAGACGATGGACATCTCGTTCCCCACCGACCGGAAGTATGTCGGTGCCGTCGAGGCGCACGACGCATACGGCCGGACCATGCTGGCGGCCGAGCAGTCGCTCTCCTACCAGTTGCTGGTCGACCTCGGTGGCCGGACCTGGTCGACGGTCGAGCCGAGCCGGTGCGGCTCGCTGTCCTGGTCGCTCGACCAGAACCAACTGGACTCCTCGGTCACGTCGTGGACCGAACTGACCGAGCGCAGCCTGTTCCGCACCGAATCCGATTTCTCCTTCACCACCGCCGAAGGCGTCCGCAGCGAGGTCGAGACGGTCAGTTTCGGTGGCACCGGAATCGCCGCGTTCGATGAGTTGCTGCCGATGCTGCTGCGTCCCGCTTCGCCTTTGCCGCTGTACGACTACTTCGGCCTGACCGTATTGGAGGAGGGGATGACGGGCGAGAAGGACGACTGGGTTTGGCAGGTTGGGGCGGACATCAAGAGGAACGGCGAGAGGGTGGTTCCTGTGCAACTGGAGCATCAGGAGGTGGGCCGTTGTCTCGGCCACGCTCGCATCAGCCTGCTGCTCCGCGAGGGCACCCCGTGGCCGGTCGAGCAGACGGTCGACATCCTGTTGGCGAAGGATCGCAGGACTCCGGACTGCGGCTTCCTGCTCTCAGCCGTGATCGAGACCCCGTACTTCCCCGACGGCCAACTCCTGATCGGTTACAAGATGACCGAGACCGGTTCGACCGCCGGCGAGCGGCTGATTGACTGGAACGAGTTCTACAGCAGCCGGCCGACCGTCGGGTCGAGCATTCCGTCCGATTCCGACAAGCAGCGCTGGCTGCACCACATGCCCGACAACTCGACCATCCGCCCGTTCACACTGGAGGGCGCCGTCACCTGCCTGACGACCGGCTCGCCGAACAGCGTCAAGAGCGCGGTCGAGGAGGGTGGCTACATGTGGCGTGTCGAGAGTGACAGGTCCAGCGAAGACATCTGGAACCTCACCTGGGTCGACCCGGGCGGCGACGCCGGCTGGGTCCGCGTGCGCGACGCCGGCGGTGGCAACTGCACGGTGCTGGAGGACATCCGGCTCGACACCGAGGAGTCGCCGAGCGCCAATCGCGACGCGATTCCCGACACCTTGTCGATGACCGAGCTGGAGGGGCGGATCCTCGACGACCAGCGCTACCCGCTGCTGCAGCCGCACATCGCGTCTGGCGGTGACTGGCACGACGATTCGAAGGTAGGCGTCCTGCTGACGGTCGCCGATGACAGCGACTGGCTCGACCTGCTGCCCGGCGACATCCGGGCCGGCCAGGTGTCGATGTTCGGCAGCCGCGAGTGGACGGAGGGCGGTCAGGACGTCCGTGCCTCGTTCCTGATCGATGCGGAGAAGGCCCGGATGCTCGGTTGGACCGTCACCCGTTCCGACCCTTCTTCCTGAGTCCAAAGGTCCCACCACCACCAACTCTCACGACCACACTAGCCGATACGACCACACCCCTCGCCTCGACCTAGGGATTGCTGCTCAGCGAGCCTATGTGTTCAGTGGACGACCACTACCTGTTGTTGTGTTGTTGTTCGCACCTTTCTTGTGGAACTCGGGATCAGGAAGAGATCAAAGAACCACCAAAAACCGATGCCTTGGAATGTGATCAATGATATCAGCCAGATTCCTATACCCCTCCCCATGTACAGGTGATGAACACCTATCCATCCGAGGAAAAGCCAGAGGAGATAAGCCACGGCGATGCTCTTCTCTGCTGCCCCGGGAGAAGCAATAACCGTGGTCATAGGCTGCTGAACCATCATGGGTGCTACAACCGAGCTGGGATTGGGCACCCACTGGGTGCCATTCCACATGTGTTGTCCATCTTCCGATAACTGTCCGGTCACAAGGTGTCTATGATTCGAACGCGTATGAACGCATCGTCGAGCAGAATTACGCGCCTCTTCCGACAAGCATGAGAGCCTGTCCTGAGTCTGAATCAGAGGATCATCGGATCATCAACGGCAGCGGTCGCTCCAGGTTTTTCCTGACAGCTGGGTCAAGTGCGTGAATCTGGCCGCCTGTGAATCTGAACCCTTTGGCGTAAAGCGCGGCCCGGCCCGACATACCCCATCCCGCCCAACCGACCAACGGCTCCTTACCGGCCTCTGCCACGACGCGGGATGCGTCACCTTGAACAGCCCCGGGGTGCCGACCAGCCGCGAATGTCCTCGCCCCGCCGAGACGACTCATCGCCACCCGTCCTCGATGTCGAGTTCGTCGAGGTCGAGGACGAGGCGGACGGCGAACTGCCGCCGGCCGCCCCAGCACCCGGCATCGAGCAGCAGCAGATGGAGGGCGAGGCGTCACCGGAGCTGGATGATGAGAGCGGCCTCGTCGCGGTCGCAGAGAGCCAGGCAGAGACCACCGAACGGCTCTCGTCGGCTCGTCGTCGCGCCCGGTTCGACCTGCCGCCGGGACCGCCGCTGCAGAAGGGACGCGCCCGCGTCGTCACGGTGACCAACCAGAAGGGCGGCGTCGGCAAGACGACGACGGTGATCAACATCGGCGCCCAACTGGCGCTCGCCGGTCACAGCATCCTGATCGTCGACTGCGACGCACAGGGCAACTGCGCCACCGGACTCGGCGTCGACAAGAGCCGGGTCGAGGTCGGCACGAGGGAGATGGTGCTGGAGCCCGAACGGGCCACCGAAGCGAGACACGCCACCGCGGTCGAGGGGCTGCATATCATCGTCGGCGACCGCAGCCTCGTCGGATTGGAGGACGAGCTGGCCAGCCATCTCGGTCGCGAGCGCCGCTTGGCCGAAGCGATCGCGCCGCTCCGCCCGTACTACGACATCATCCTCATCGACACGCCGCCGTCGCTCGGCCTGCTGACCATCAACGCCCTGGTGGCCAGCGACGCAGTGCTCATCCCGGTCCAGACCGAGTACCTCGCGCTCGAGGGTCTCGCCCTGCTCGCCGGCTCGCTGCGCGAGGTCCGCAGTCGCCTCAACCGCCGCCTCGGCGTCGACGGCGTGCTGCTGACCCTGCACGCGCCGACGCTGCTCAACCATCATGTCGCGGCCGAGATCAGGGAGACCTTCCCCGAACTGGTCATCGAGCCGCCGATCCGGCGCAACATCAAACTCGCCGAAGCGCCTAGTCGCGGCGTCCCTATCCACCTGCACGCGCCGCTCAGCATGGGCGGCAAGGACTACTACTCGCTGGCCTTCAGCCTGGCCGAGCGGTGGGGCCTCGAACAGTGAGCTGCCATTCAGCGATGAACGACGAGGTGAACCGGTTGGCGAAGAAGAAGAAGCGCCTGCCACGCGGTCTAGAGGACCTGATGGAGCAGAACGAGGACGACCTCCCATTCCTCGATGTCTACGGGCCAGCCGAGGAGAGCGACGACGGCGCCGACTCCGTGCTCGACGACTCCACCCCCGACGCGCCGCCCCCCATCTTCGAAGCCCTGCTGGCGCATCTCCGCATCGGTGCGTCCGCGGACGAGACTCTGCAGACCGATTCGGGCTCCTTCACCTACGCCGATCACCTGACCGGGCAGGCCGAGGCGGACGGCTCCGTCTCACTCTCCTTCACCGCCGCCACGCCGCTGCCGCTGGTCTCCAGCGATCTCGCGGTGGACGGCCTGACGGGTGGTGAACTGGCCACCGACCGACTGTCAGCGAGTTGCACAGTCGAAGTGTGGAGCGACGCCTCCCGCCGACTCCTCGACCGACTCTTCGAACACTGGCGCGCCGACCCCTGACCCGTCCCTGCCAATCAACAACAATTGACAGAACACCACCAATTCTGAACTAGAGGGTAGCGAACCAACTGACCCACTGAACACCCTTCAGACCGGATTCTGAAGTTGGATGGG
>CAUZSY010000024.1:0-13898 GCA_963582725.1 Candidatus Thalassarchaeaceae archaeon | reverse complement strand
CATCTTCCTGGTGTTTGCGAAGACGAGCGTCGTCGTATGGGACTCGACAAGTTCTCTGATCCGGTCGACATTGCGATCGATCAGTTCTTTGACGGGTGTGTCATTGAACCTCTCTGTCGGAAGCACGATGTCCAGATCAATCTCTCTTGAACCACTGACCGAGGCGATTGACACCGCTCCGCCTGCGGAATCGGATTGGACCAGGAAGCGAGCTACTGCGTCCAGCGGCTCCATCGTGGCGCTGATACCGATTCTCTGGACGGGTGTCTGGATGATTCGGTCGAGGTTGGCCAGCGACAGCGAGAGGTGGGTACCGCGCTTGGTCGGTACCATAGCGTGCAGTTCATCGATGACTATCCAGCCGAGTTCGGAATACAATGGCCGGAACTTGACACTGCCAAGGGTGAGAGCGAGTGACTCCGGAGTGGTGATCAGGATGTGCGGTGGACTTCTGAGCATCTTCCGGCGGTCCGACTGTGACGTGTCGCCGGTGCGGAGTCCGACCACGATGTCCTGAGCCCGAGATGGCAGGTACCTCTCCTTGATCTCTCGTAGAGGTTCGATCAGATTGCGTTGGATATCGTTGGCCAGAGCCTTGATCGGTGAGATGTACACACAGTATATCCGCTTCTCCAGTTGACCCGCCACTGCACCTCTGACCAACTTGTCGATGATCGACAGGAAAGCCGTCAACGTCTTGCCGCTGCCGGTCGGGCTGCTGAGTAACAGATGTTCGCCTCTTTGAATAGAAGGAATAGCCAGTTTCTGAGGTTCTGTGAAGTCAGGAAACTTGTCCTTGAACCACATTCTGACCGGTTGAGACAGGGACTTGAGTATCGATTCCGAATCACCGGACTCTTCGAGCATGGTGACTTGAGTCATTTCTTCCCCTACCATCAGGATGGGAGCGGATGCGACCTGCTCGATATTTCAACATTTTCAATCGATGAGATGTTACACGATGCATCGTTGAGGACCAATGATGTTCGAACGGGCGCTGCATCGGGTGCAATCTTCGGGTGAACAGGCGTAGGTACACGACCAACATCCCGGAACGGCCTTCCGCTCATGCGGTGCCGATGCCGTCACGACTCCAGCGCGGCACCGATTCGACGGCCGGGGTGCCAGTGTCGAGCAGTAGAGGTGATTGTTCGGCGTCGGGTGGGATCGATATCTCCGTCAGAGCTCCAGTCGGGCAACTGCCGATGCATGTCAGACAGCCGACGCATCTCGCCTCGACGACTATGACAGCTCTTTTTGTGCGGTGGTCGGCACAATCAGCGAGCGGTAACAACGCCTCGAACGGGCAGTGAGCGATGCACAGGTCACAACCGGTGCAATCCGGTTCAGAGATGGTGACCATACCCTGACCCATGCACCTGCGAGGAGCCGCCCCCCTTTGCACTATTCCCAGCGAAGGCTTGAGAACCGCGTGGCCACCGACACGAGACCGGAGTCTGGGCGAGTGGATGAGGATCGGGTGCGCAGCATCACTTCGATGTTGAAGAGAAGAGGCATCATCAGACCCGCATTCGAGGATTATGGCGGGGTCACGGGACTGTACGACTTCGGTCCTGTTGGGGGTCGATTGCTGCGCCGAGTCCAGGAAGCCTGGCGCGATCACTGGTTATCCCTCGGCAACATCGTGGAGATCGATTCACCGACCATCACTCCCTCCGAAGTTCTCGAGGCGAGCGGTCATGTCGGCGCCTTCAACGATCATGCCACCGAGTGCCTCGCCTGTGGCCATCTCGACCGCAGTGACCGACTGCTGGTCCACCATGTCGACAATCCTGGCTCATTGACCGCCGGCGACCTGGACGCCGGACTGGCTGAACATGCAGTGAAATGTCCTTCCTGCGGCGAGACCGGTTGGAGCCCTTCGAAACCGATGAACCTGATGTTCCCAACGACCATCGGTCCAGTCGGAGATGGCAGGTCCGCTTTCATGCGGCCCGAGACGGCACAGGGCATGTTCACATCATATCCCAGCCTCTATCGGCACTTTCGGCAACGGCTTCCATTCGGGGCGGTACAGATCGGCAAGGGATACAGGAATGAGATCAGTCCGAGACAAGGGATGATCAGGTTGCGTGAATTCAACATGGCTGAACTGGAGTATTTCATCGACCCGGAATCGACCGAGAGAAGAGACCTCACCGATTGGGACGAACACGAGTTCAGCTTGGTTCCGGACTCGGCTGGCGGATTCCCTGAACCACTTCAGTCAACCGTCTCAGGCGCAGTCGAAGCGGGAATCATCAGACACCCTACTGTCGCCTGGATGATGGCACACTCGGCTACCTTGTTGCATGATCTCGGTGTCGACCCATCACGGCTCCGATTCCGCCAGCATGAAGCGGATGAGATGGCCCACTACGCGACAGATTGCTGGGACCTTGAACTGCACGGCAGTTACGGCTGGATCGAATGCGTCGGAATCGCTCACCGCGGCTGCTACGATCTGCAGGCCCAAGAGTCAGCGACCGACAGTCGAGAATACCGGGCCTGGCGTCGAGCGGATCGACCCCGTAGATTGACGACTGAGATCATAGCGCCTATAGCATCGGTGATTGGTCCTTACTTCAAAGGTAAGGCCAAGGCGGTGCTGGCAGCCTTGGCTGATTTGGAGGAGTTGCCCGCATCATTGCCTTTCCAACTCGAACTGGCTGACGGCGGCTCGGTGCAGATGACCGGAGAGATGGTGCAGAGGAAGAACGTCGAAATGACGGTCGACGGCGAATGGTACACGCCGCATGTCGTAGAACCAGCGTTCGGGCTCGACAGAATCATCTGGCATCTGCTGGATCACGCCTTCGTAGAGGCGGAACGAGAGGGCGAGACCTACGCGACTCTACGACTGTCCGAGTTGGTAGCACCATATGAGTGTGCAATTCTACCTCTGCACAAGAAGGGCGAGATGGTCGACCTCGCCAACGCTGTGTTCGGTCGGGTCTGCGCTCTGCGCGGGGTGCAAGGCTACATCGACCAGTTCGGCAAGTCGATAGGTCGCCGGTATGCGAGAGCGGACGAGATCGGCGTGCCTTGGGCCATCACCATCGACCAGCAGTCGTTGCGGGATGACACAGCGACCGTCAGGCGTCGAGATGATCACGCTCAGATACGGGCACCGATCGACCACATATTGTCAGCTTTATCCCAGTCCGATGTCGCATCACTGTTCCCCACACAATCGTGAACCAGATTGAGACCTGACAGGTGGTGTATCTGAATAGGTTGAAGGAGTGTCGCTCCAACCGTTCCATGGATGGTCCGATACGACGAGGTCAGCGACTGGACCGAACGTCATCGACCCGACAAGGAGAGGCTGTTGGAAGGCAATGAGGCGCAACGCAGGCGAATACGGGTCTGGCTGGACAGGTGGTCATCAGACGAACCGCCGGACAAACGGGCCATCCTCTTGGTCGGACCCCCGGGTGTCGGCAAGACGACAATAGCCAATGCCATCGCTCAGGAGGCTGGTTGGAACATCGTTGAATTGAACGCATCAGAAGAACGGAATGCCGCAGTCATCCGAAAGGCCGCCATCAGCGGAGCCACCCATCATTCATTGGACAGTTTCCTCAGCCGGGACAGATCCGAGAGAACCCTGATCCTGCTTGATGAGGTCGACCATCTAGGTGGTGGATTCTCGTCCGCCCCAGAGAGTTCGATAGAGACGACTCTTGGCCGGACGGATACAGGGAAGCCACTGGTCGGAGACAGGGGAGGCAAGGCAGAACTCCTGCGCCTGCTCGACCAGACCCGACAGCCGGTGCTGATGACCTGTAACGAACCGATGAGGTTGTGGGCGCCGAAGCGGAATTGGCGCCAGAACAGGGACCGGTTGCTGAGGACATGCGAGATGGTTGTCTTCGAGAGAGTGTCGAGAACGGCACTCGAACGAATAGCTCGGAGGATCCTGAAGGCTGAATCGATCACCATAGATCCTGCCGGGCTAGATGCTCTGGTTCGCGCCAATCCTGGCGATCTACGAGCTCTGGTCAGGGACCTACAGGCTCTGGCGACTGATTCGGGAACTCATATCGACTTCGATTCGGTCCGGGCCCAGGTCGTCATTGGTGCTCGGGACGAACAGGTGGACGTTCTCGCAGGACTGCGCGAGATGATCGGAACGAGACACCCATCGAGAGCATTGAAGCTGGGCCGGGAACTCGACAAGGAACCCGAGGAATTGGTTGCATGGGTCGCATGGAACATGGCTAACAACCACTCTGATCCGGCAGTCCATGCCCGCTCTTCAATGGCCCTCTCTTCAGCCGACACAGCCCTCTCTGTCATCTACACTAACCGCGCCTACCGAGCTTGGTCATGGGGCGGATCGATAGCCAGTCTGGCAACATGTTCCATAGCTGAGCAGTCACCGGCCAGAATCCACATCAGTTATCCCGAATTCCTGCGCCGCCGCGGTGAGCCGTGGCGAAGCGGGGCTGTGGTGCACCGACTCTCGACCATCACTGGGGCATCGAGGTCGGCGGTGAAAGAGGAATTGTGGCCGACTCTGCTGGCCATACACGACAAGAGACTCGGCGGCGACGCCATGGATTGCACCATCGCATGGGCTCTAGAACTTGAGGTCGAGGACCACCTGTCGATGAACGGCCTGGCCGCCCGAGGTCGAGCCGTAAAAGAGGTTATCGCAGCTTTCGAGAAAGGCCGGATCGACACAAACGCAGAAGATTCGGCACACCCCGAAGAAATTGGAGAACCGGCTGCTCTAACGGGTGGTGAAAACGAGGATGGAGGAACCGTACGGTCGGACCGTGAAGATCCAGTGGATTCCGATGATGATGAAGGGGAAGATTCCGCCCAGGCGACCCTCGATATCTTCTGACCGCTCTGTCGTGTCCGATGTCAGGGATTCTTCCATGTTCGTGGATAGAACAAAACCATCACTGTAAGGAGTTCCAGTCGGCCGGCCCACATCAACAGGGAGGTCCAGACGAGTGTGAACCAGTTCATTCCGGCCCAAGTTCGGCTCGGGCCGAATGAACCCAGGGCCGGTCCGGTGTTGCCCAGTGAGGAGGCGACCACCGAGATCACCGTCTCGAGGTTTATCGACGGTTCCATCAGAGAGATCATGATGGCCGAGGCTGTCGCCAACACCCCCCACGCTGACAACATCCCGATGACCAGGAGTACTCTGGATTCTTCGATGACCTCGCCGTTCATCCGGAGTGCGATCAACTTGCGTGGCTGGATGAGGCGACTAATCTCGCGGTGCATGATGCCTGCCGCTATTCTCAGCCGTAGTATCTTGAGACCCCCTCCGGTCGATCCTGCCGACGCACCGACGACCATCAGACCTAGCAGAACGAGAAGGGACAACACCGGCCATGCTGCGAAATCAGAACTGGCATAACCGGTAGAAGTTCCTATAGAAACTGCTTGGAAGAGTGAATGACGGATTGAATCCATGGTTGATATATCACTGGAACTGGTCATCAGATTGAGCGCCATGAACAGCCAAGCCAGGATCAGGACAAGCAGATAGAATCTGAACTCCTCATCCGCGATAGCCCGCCTGAATTCTCCGAAAGCCGCCATGTGGAACAGACTGAAATTGGTGCCTGCAATTATCATGAAGATTATCATGATGAACTCGATCCTCGGTGAATCCCAATCCGTCACACCACCATCCGTGGTCCCGAATCCCCCCGTCGGCATGGTCGTCAGGGCGTAGTTGGCAGCATGGAAGGACGGCATGCCGCCGAGCAGCCAGAGACTAAAGAATTCGGCTACAGTGAGAACTAGGTAGATTGACCATAGAACGCGTGCGGTCTGTTCGAGAGAGGGCATCAATCTGGCCAATGAAGGTCCCGTCAACTCGGCCCTGGCGATTGACATGCCGCCGCCGAGCCATCTCGACAACAGCAACATCCCCAACATGATAATTCCCATCCCGCCGAGCCATTGCGTCAGACTCCGCCAGACCAACAGACTCCTGGGTTGAGCGGCTATGCAGTCGGCGACAGCTGCACCACAATAGGGACTGGTGCTGGCATCGATGACAGTCGCGCCCGTCGTTGTGAATCCGGACATCGATTCGAAGCCTGCCCGAAGAAGACCGCCGGCTGATTCGACGAATGTGGAATCGCCGGCCAGATAGGTGAATGGCCCGTGAAATGTTCCACCGAGCCAGAATGGCAGCGCCCCGACGATGACGGCGACGGGCCAGCCCAGAGCGACAGCTGCGAAGGCCTCGCGGTCTCGCAATCGCTGGTCGCTGTCTATCCTGGCGCCGTTGAATATCAACAGCACCCCGAGGGTCACCGACAGGATGGCCGGGGCGAGGAACGCCCGCAACAACATAGCACTGCTGCCGTCCAGTAGCACGGACAGAACAGCGGTGATGGCCAACGGTACGGTCAGTAGTGTTAGGGTCCAACCTACCACGAGCGAGACTACGTCCCAGCGCATATTCACCGCTCCAATGCGGCCTCCACCTTCGGCAGGCCACTCTTGGTCGCGAAGATGATCAGCCGGTCGTTCTCCTTGAAAATGAAATCTGGTTCGGCATGGAACACCTTCAGACTGGAGTCTTTCGGGTGACGCTCTACAAGGGCGATTCTGGCACCACCTGAGAACGATTTCTCCAACTTTGCCACCGACTGACCTATTCGTGAGTGGCCAGGTTGCAGGCTGGCCGTCATCGAGATGAATTCTCGAGCGCTAGGGATCATCTGGAATTGGCCTGGCACTCTCGAATGGACATATGTCAGGATCGCATTTATCGATACTCGTCGCTGACTGACAGCACAGGTCAGGCCTATCCTCCTGACGCTCTCAACCAGAGCATCGTCCTCGACCACGAGTCCTGTCCGCTCGATGCCATGGTCCTCCGATCGCATGGTTATCGCGATGTTGGCGTGATCATCCTCAAGCACGCTGATCGCAATGTCGTGTTCGGTGACCTCGATGTCTCGCAGCAGCTCCTCGTCCTGTGGTTCTCCGTGCACCACATCGAGCCGCTTGTGATTACCGATCACCGAACCCACCAGTTCGTTCGCCGCGTCGAGACTTGGTTCGACGACGGTGACAGAACAACCTTCGGTGAGAAAGTGTTTCGCTAATCTATGACCGATGCGAGTAGCACCGAAGATCAGCACCCGTGAAGCCTCGGGCAGTCGAGACTCATGGAAACCGGCAGCGGCAGCGATCCTGTGGAACGTGTGTTCACCGGTCGTCGCGAAGATCACCAGATCATCGACCTTCAAGATGGTCGAGTCATCGATCATGACCGCCTTCTTGTTGGCCCTCTGCAGACCGAATGGCCTGGGCAGACCATCTATGTCCTCTATCGACTCCGCCACACTCCTACCGATGAGCGCGCTGTCCGGTTGGATTCTAGCCAAGGCGACCCAGGCGTTGTTGCCGAGGGGCAGTGTCTCCTCCAGTGAGGGCGACTGCAACCCGGCTGCCAGTTGTTCTACCACCTGGTCTATCGAGCAGGCTGCGTGGTTCACGGTGGTCCATCGTTTCAACCTGCCTTGTCCCTCTTCGTCCAACAGGTCGGGTTGATGCACTCTGGCTACTGACACCATTCGTGCGCCGGCCTCCGGATCGATCTCGGACAGGATGTCGCGAGCCAGATTACAGCCCAACAGGTTTCTCTCATCACTGTCTGTGGTCATGATGACCAGGTCACAGTCATTGATTCCTGCCTTCTCGAGGATGGCACGTGAAAGTAGGTCGCCGCCTATCATCAGACAATCCAGATTCTGCGCGACCTTGAGAGCGCGCGGATTCTTGTCGATCAGCGCGACACTTCTGTTCTCGGCCCGCAAGGCGCGCGCAACGCCTCTGCCGACCTCGCCGGCACCTCCGATGATGGCTCGCATGACATTCCCTCCATTTCGACCGGCGGACCCCGTCCGATTTCAGCGTTATCGACCTGGAATCCAATTGACGCGGAATGTTCCATCTGGGATGTCGCTGGAGCCCAGTACATCGAATTCCTTGGTCGATACATCACTCATCTGCCGGGAGTCGTAATAGAGGCGATAATACATCGTCTTGACCAGCAGTCCACCCTCGTTATCGACGATCGGTTCGATCCAGTTCGTATAGGCGGTAGGTGTGTGCAAGAGCCACTTGTTGTTGGTCACGTCAACCGACGCTTCGATGTAACAGCTATCTGTCGTGAATCCGTTCTCGGTACACCACTCGCCGGAGTACGGCAAGGCGATGTTCGACCAAGCGTGCGGTTCGAACGTCGAGAAGTCACCGGCGCCAAGGATGCCGAACTCATACCAGGTAGGTATGCCGTGCACACGCAGCAGACTCATCCATGCGTTAGACTGCTCGTCACAGTCGCCGTTCTTCTGTGTCAGACAGGTCGGACCATTGCGGGGTGGAGTCAGGCCGGTGACATATTCTACATTGTCACGGACCCACACGAAGGACGCATGGGAGTATGAATAGGTGTTGTTCGTCTCGGCCGCTGGCATGCTGGCGATGATCTCATCCGCAATCTGCAATACTAGTGGGTCCTGACCATCGATGGCGGCGTTCGAGATGCCTCCGGTGCTTGTGTCATACCATGTCTTCGAATCGCCGAAGTGTTCCGTCAGAGACGTGATCCCCCCGGTGTGCAGTTCGTCGAACGAACCGGCGTTCGCCGAGGAGATGCCGTATCCATTGGTCATACCTGCGACCTTCAGATCGAGTGGCGCCTCACCGTCCCAAGTGTAGGCGATCGCCTCGATGTCGTATTCTATCGTCAGTGTCGTCCTGCCACCGGCTGGTGGAATGACACCTTCCCAGATCATGCAGCGACCGTATTCACAGTCATACTGGCGATTCTCCCAGAGCGATTCCGTCCGAGGTGACTCAATGGTGTTGGGGGCGGCGTGTTCAGTCTTCGCTTCCGGCCACCACACCCTCGACCAGCCATCGGCCAATACAACGGCATCATCCATGTCCTTCACCACGACCGTGGTCACCGGCACCTCGGTGTCAGCAGAACCGACACCCACTCTCATCGCGGTTACTCGTTGGATGACGGGAGCAGGGATTGGAGTGCCGGTGGCAGAATCCATGAACAGTGCTGAATCGAAACTCTTCGCTGTTCGTTCATGATCGGGGATAGGCATTCTATAGATGAAGATGGCGCCGGAGCCGGTCGGGATCGCCTCGAACGACAGTTTGTGTTCCAAGGTGAAGTTGGCGGACACCGGGTGTTCGTGGAACGGCACCAGCAGGTCGACGACATCACCGAACAGTTTCGAGGACTGCTCCTTGACCGTGTCCTGAGCCGGAGTGAACAGAAAGATTCCGGCGAGGACTATGGCGATCGCCGCGTTTCTAGCATTCTTGTTGCGGCGACGCTTGACATGAGCGCTGACAGCCCGGCGAGTGGTGCTCTTACGCCTCTTGCCACGCTTCTGTCGCGGTTTCGGTTCCGGTGCGGGTCGAGCAAGTTGACCGCCTTTGCGCACCCGCACACCCGGGCTGGATCCCCTGTTTCCCGGTCCACTCGTCTGCGTCATGCGACCACAATAGTGACAGATGCTCTGGCCGAGCGCCAATGGAGAGCGGCAATGGGGACAGTTACCGAGTCTCGCCATCATCGACCTGCCTGATGCGACACAAGATGAACCTATCCTCGGACGACGGAGCCGATCACCACTCAACGAATCCTCTCACTCACTCTCCATCCCATCGTTCGTCAGCCTCTGGATGTTGGATACGATGGGCCGGCCGCGGGCGGCGCGTCTCTTCAATCGCTTGGCCAACGGAGAGAGACCGCTCTGCAGCCAGTTTGACCGAGCCCGATGCTCTAGCCAGAGAATGGCAGGGAGCAATGGCAGCAGCAGGACGGGGACGAACACGGTGAATGCGAGACCGCCGCGAATCACTGCTCTGAGAAGTGTCGTCTCCAAGAGAGGACGGGCACGCCGGCCGGATCGTAGTCGTACTCCCTGAACCGAACCCGTCGAACCGAGACCAGTGCAGGCAAGAGAGGATATCACCCCGACCAGCAGCAGGCTCATCGGTGAGAAACCTGAGGTTACGGCACCCGCGGGAGCGAGGGCAGGATCGAAAATGCGAATAGCGACGTAGGCCCCGAACATTGCACCGGCACCGATGCCATAGGCGTGGCCGGCCGTCGGGGCGGCTCCGACCTCACGTCGCTCTGCTCTGGCGATGATCCATAGAACCAGTGCTGACTCAGCGGCTGCGACTAGCAACAGGGTCAATACAAGAATCTGCCACGGATATCCCTGTCCGGTGATGGTCGCATCGATGAGTGGGCGGAACGCCCAGCCATCGAATGCGGCGGCACTCAGAGCACCTGTCACGAAGCCCCAGATCAGAGCCTTGTAGGCCGGACCGAGCGGCATGTAACCGCTTATCGGGCGCATCGCTCGCTGCCAGGCGAACGCGAAGGCGAACAGCCCGATGACCATCGCCACTTGGAACTGCCATTGGGGTATCGCAGGTGCTGCCACGACCACCGAGACCGGCCGGCCATCAATGAAGCCAGCCCCTCGCTCGCAACGCCATTGCGCATTGCATTGTCGCTGACTTCAAACGAGACGCTTCGACAGCCGAACCCATGGCACTGGAGGGATTGAAGCGAGGGATCCTCGGCGCACTAGGCCAACTCAGGGGTCGAAGGGCACTCGACGAAGCAGAATTGAAAGTGCTGGTCAGAGACATCAGGCGAGCTCTTCTCGATGCCGATTTCAACGTCCGGCAATCGAAGGAGATCGCCGACCGCCTCGAACAACGGATGCGTGAGGAGAAGCCTCGGCCGGGTGTCCAGCTGCAGACGCACGCGATGAACATCATCTACTCTGAACTGGTGCGCATGCTCGGTGCCACGCGAGACATCATACCGCATCAACAGACTGTCCTGATGGTCGGATTGTACGGCCAGGGCAAGACCACGACGACCGCGAAACTGGCCGAATGGTGGCGCAAACGGCACGGCGTCACTGTCGCTGTCATCGAAGCCGATGTCCACCGACCAGGAGCGTACGCCCAGTTGAAGCAACTGCTGGGAGACTCCCCCGTCCGTGTTTACGGAGATGCGGATGAGAGGGATGCGCTGAAGATCGTTCGGGACGGCATATCAGCGGTCGGCAATGCTGATCTGGTGATCATCGACACCGCCGGTCGCGACCGGCTAGACGACGATCTGAGAGCCGAATTAGCTGACATCCACGCCATTGCCGATGCGACCGAGAGGTTCCTGGTGATCGACGCACAGGTCGGTCAGGCGGCCGGTGGCGTCGCAGCCCATTTCCATGACATGGTCGGCATCACAGGCGTCATAGTCACCAAATTGGACGGTACCGCCCGCGGTGGTGGAGCGCTGTCAGCGGTGGCGGCCACCGCCGCGCCTATCGTCTTCGTCGGCGAGGGTGAACGGGTGGATGATCTGGAACGTTTCGAATCCGACCGATTCATCAGCCGGCTGCTCGGAATGGGTGACATTCAGGGTTTGATCGATCTGGCGCCCGGAGCGCTCGACGAGGAAGAAGCGATTCGCCTTACTGAACGGCTGATGAGCGGTCGTTTCAACCTGAATGACATGTCCCGCCAGATGGAGATGATGTCTAAGATCGGAACCCTCGACAAGATCATCTCGCATCTACCGGATGGGTTGTTCGGCGGCCTCGGTGCGATGTCGAGGGGACAGAAGGAAGAGATGCAGAACAACCTGGAGAGATTCCGCATCATCATGGATTCCATGACCAGCCATGAGAAGGACGAGCCGCAGGTTCTGAAAGCCGAGCGAGTCCGTAGGATCGCCCGCGGTGCAGGTGTGAGAGAGAGGGATGTGAAGGAACTGATGGGCCAATGGAGAAGGAGCAGGAAGATGCTCAAAGGGATGCGGGGGAACCGCAAGATGCAGAAGCAGATGAAGGGCATGATGGGCGACATTGATGACTTCGAGATGCCGATGTGATGGTGATGCAGCGCCGCTTCGCCATCCTCGGGCACAGGGCGCCCTCGACGGGCCGTCTTGAACTGAACGATCTGCCAGGTGGCTGCGGTAGGATGGATGTGCTCTGCCGAGCCGTAAATTCTTCGCTCTTCCTTTCGCACGGAATCCGTACGGATTCTCACATCACTCTGCACCTGCTGGCTGGACCCGGTCCACCGAGACGCATATGGTTCGACGGTTCACGGCTGCGAGGACTGCATGTAGATGAGCGATCCATTGCCGGCCGCATCTCTGCGATCCTCGAACTACCCGCACCACCAGCCGGCATGATGCAAGAGACATCGCCGGGAATCTGGCACGACTCTGGTGAATTACGGACGACCATCGAGGAATGGCGGAAAGAAGGCGTGAGGCTGATGATGTTGCATGCCGATGCTGATCCTCTGGAGGTGAATCACGCAGGATTCGAGCACGACGATCAGTCCAACCTTGGTTTCTTCCTCTCTGACGACAGGCCGTTCACCAGTCAGGAAGATATTCTGCTGCGACATGTATGCACGGTTCGTTCATTGGGCGAGGAATGGCTGCAGGGACACATCGCCATAGGCATCGTCCATCACATCCTCGATTCGATAAGCTGACACCCGTGCAACTACGTCACAGCCAGGCAGGCAGCCCCGTATCCCGACTCAGTCTCGCCAGAGAGAGGCGATCATCACCGATGTTGAGCGGGTGTGACTGCGGCCATGTCGCGAGTGGTGTGATAGAAGCGAAACCCGCATCCGTCGCCATTGATTCTCCATCCTCGATCGCATCGTCGATGATCCGAACGGCACCTATCCGGCAGATCCCGCTCTCGACCTCGACATGGGCGGCACCCTCGTACCAGCGCGCCCCGAGACGCGTCGTCCTCCATCCGCCATGCCAGTCAGGTGGGATGTTCAGGTTCAGGTACATGTCACCGTTGAGGAAGGCGGTGCGCAGAGAGCCGGTGACATCCCGGTCCAGGGATGAGTTGTGGGGTGTTCTGCTGGATGCGGGACGGTGCAGCGCCGGAGGTGTCGCCGGCAGCCATTCGAATACGGCATCAACTATCGACACGGTGGCTGCCGCCGCACCCTGAAATGAAACCGAGTCGAAAGTAGTCAGACTCGAAGCGATGGCTGGCAGGCCGTACAATGCCGCTTCGCGGGCTGCTGCGACAGTGCCGGAATGGAGCACGTCGACCGACATGTTAGGTCCCCGATTCAGCCCCGATATGCACAGTCTGGGCAAAGGGTGGCCATTTGCTTCTAGAAGACCATCGATTGCCAGAATCAGACAATCAGCAGGCATTCCATCGATGCTGTAGAGGATCGGCTCGATGCCATCCGAGTCCAACTCCATCAGCTCGAGCAACTCCGACCGGCACCGGTATCGAATGTCCGTCCGAAGGGTCAGGTGCATCGATGCGGCAGAACACTCTTCGGACGGCGCATAGACGACGACCCCCCAGCCTCGCTGTTGCAGAGCCGAGACCAGCGTCAGCAGTCCCGGCGCCTCGATGCCGTCGTCGTTGCAGACGAGAATCCATGTCTCACTCATGCCACTACCTCATCCGGGTCCGGCGTCCCTCGATCGGAGCCCTCCTGTAGGGTCACGAGGAGCATCCCTGCGACCAGCATCAGACCGCCTGCCCAAGTCCATAACCCTGGGGCTGCAGACGTCCCGAGTAACCAACCGATGATCGAACCGATGATCGGTTCGAACAGTACGCTGACGCTGATGACGAGGGGCGGCAACCAGCGCAGGACATGGTTGATGCCAGTATGGCCGACCATTCCGGGTACGAGGGCCAGGTACGCGATGAGAGGCAACCAGTCAGTGGTGGCCCAGCCGAACGCGTTGGTGCTGGAAGTCGATCCGAGGACGGTCGTCCCCTCGAACGCCAGAGAGGTGAGCAGCAGTAGAATGGACGCGACGAAGGTGACGGGGAAGG
>CAUZSY010000023.1:0-14345 GCA_963582725.1 Candidatus Thalassarchaeaceae archaeon | reverse complement strand
TCGCGGCCGGTGTGGGCGAAACCGGTCCGGGTCAGGCCTTCCCTGAGAGAGGCTTCCTTCTCACCGTTGAATGCGGTTCCATCGATCTTTCGGCCTTCCAGGCTACCGACCTTACCGCCGATCATCTCGAGGATGTGGGCGACCGTCATTCGACTCGGGATGGCGTGCGGATTGATGATCAGGTCGGGCACGACGCCATCGACCGTGAACGGCATGTCCTCGGGCGCGACCAAGCGCCCGATGACCCCCTTCTGACCGTGTCGGCTGGCGAACTTGTCGCCGAGTTCCGGAATCCGGTTTGTCCGTACCGTGGTCCGCACCAGACGGCCGGAGTCGAGGCTCTCGGTGACATAGACATGGTCGACCCAGCCACGCTCGCCGTGTCGGATGGTCATCGATGACTCGCGCCGTTCGGGCGCTTGCAGGAATGCCCCGTGCGCTTCCTCCAGGAATCTCGGCGGACTGGTCTTGCCGACCAGCACCTCTCCGCTCTCGAGCAATGTCTCGGGTATCGGCAACCCGTCCGCTTCCAGATGCACATACGCTTCCGGCGTCTTCAGACCCTTCACTTCATCGAGTCCAGTGCCGGGCACCTCGATGCGCTCCTCCTGACCACCCGGGTACCTTCGATTCTCGGAATTGTATGTCCTGACGAAGGTCGACCGTCCGAGCGCGCGCTCGACCGAGGCGCGATTCATGATTACGGCGTCCTGCATGTTGTAACCGTGGTAACTGAGCACGGCGACGACATAGTTCTGGCCACCGGGACGGCTCGAGAAGTTGGTCGCCCGCATCGCTCTGGTCTCGACAACCGACTGTTGAGGATAGTGCAGCATGTGCAGTCTGGTGTCCGGACGCAACCTGTAGTTCGAACTCGGCAGACCGAGGCTCTGCTTGACCATGGCCGTGCCACCTGTTACACGCGGAGTCGAATTGTGCTCCGGGTACGGAACGAGGCTGGCGCAGACTCCGAGGATGAGTTGAGGATCGATCTCGACATGGGAATAGATCAGCACCTCACCGTAGCGCTTGGCTCGCCTGTTGAGTTTGTCGTAATCCTCCTGATGGTAGTTCAACGGCAGTTCGAATTCCTCGTGTCTGATCTCACCGTTCGGCATGATCACTTCTGCCCGCAGTCTGGCGATTCTCTGACGACCGTCATCTTCTACCTCACCTAGGTTCATCCACTCGATGGTGGCCGGATTCAGCGGCCGGTTGAACTTCGGCGAACGAGACGGCAGGTCGAACGGCCGTGGGGCGATGAGCAGGTCCTCTTCCTCCTCTGCATCGACCCACTCGACCACTCCCTGATCGACCAGATCGGTGAAGGTCATCTCGCGCGCCCGAAGACTCTCGAGAACCCCCCTCGTGAGGGTGAGTGCACCGTTGTCAATGACCAGCAGTGGTCGAAGTATCCGACCCTTGTCGGTGTTGATGAAGATGTCACGATTCAGCACATCGTGGCGAATGGTCACTTCTGAACGGATCCGCCCACTGCGCCGCCTGCGCTTGAAGTGCTGGACCAGCTTGTGCGGGTTGGTGTGCAGACCGAAGATGTCTCCGTTCACATGCACTCGTGCGCCTTCCGACCAACCGGCCGGGGATGAATCGACGCCCGCCTCGATCAGCAGTTCCTTGACCGAATCTGCCGACACGGCCTCGCTGACATCGATCATCTGGGATGCGTTCTTGACCAATCCACAGTTCTGCCCCTCGGGAGTCTCGTTCGGACAGAGGCGGCCCCAGTGGGTCGGGTGCAGGTCACGCGCCTCGAAGTGCGGCTGGCTGCGGACCAGCGGGCTGGTGACGCGGCGCATGTGGCTGAGGGCAGCCAGATAGGTGGTTCGATCGAGCAACTGGCTGACACCGCTGCGGCTGCCGACCCAGTTGCCTGTGGCCAGCGCATGCATGATCTTCGAAGTCAGGACATCCGGTCTCAGACAACTGTTGATCTTCAGATCGCGCTTCCTGTTGTGGTGCCGTTCGAGCTGGTACTTCAGGTCGCGAGCGAGTTGCTGCATGCTGACCCTGAAGAGGTCCTCGAACAGGTCGCCGGCGAGTCGGACTCGCTTGTTGGCGTAGTGGTCCTTGTCGTTCGGATCTCGGTTGGTGATCGCCATCTCGAGAACCTGACGGACGATTCGGCCGAGGAAGATCGCTTTCTTCTCGCGCTGCTCCGGGTTGTCGCCGAGATGCGGCAGCAGTTCGCGGTCCAGCATGTTCTGGATCCGCTGTTCACGGTATTCCTTCTGCTGCCCAGCAGCGAACTTCTTCTCCAGCCACTGGGTCGCTTCCGCCTCGGTGTGAACACCGTACTCCTCGTTGTCCTTGACCTCGTTGATGTTGGCGACGGTGTACTTCATCGACTCGACCGGACCGGCAATCGCCTGGAAGATGTCCTGATCGTTCTCGATGCCCAGCGCCCGCATCAGCAGAACGACGGGGATCGGAGAGCTGCCGGCGGATGGGATCTTGGTCATCAGCATGCCATCTCGGCGCTTCTCGACGGTCAGCGGCTTGCGACTGCCGTTCTTCTGAGAGAATATCTTCGCCACCTCGGTCTCGTGGGTGTAGCGCTTGTTCTTCTCGACGGTGACTCGGTTCGGTGCCAGATCCTCCATCGAGATGAGCACCCTCTCGGTGCCGTTGATGATGAAGTAGCCGCCTGGGTCGAGCGGGTCCTCGCCCATCCTCTCGAGCAGTTTGGCGTAGTGGTCCATGTCCTCCTGCGAGGTCGAGGGCGAAAGGTGCCGATTCGGGTCGATGTGCGAGGGGTGCAGATTACAGCGCCGAGAGCGGACCATGATGGGCAGGTTGCCGACATGCACGTTCTCTTCGACCAGAGGCTGTGGCAGGTCGTCTCGAATGATCGTGAAATCGAGATGGACTGGTGAATAATAGGTCAATTTCCTGAGGCGGCATTCGAGTGGGGTCGCTGGATGCTCAGCACCGTTGGCCTCACGGATCGTCGGCTGTCCGAGCCGGATGTTCTTCATCCGGACCATGATCTCCTTATCGAGGACGTCGAGTTTGATGACACCACCCATGTCATCTTCGATCAGCTCGTCGGTACCGATCCTGATGGCTCGGACTATTCTCTCCATGCGGCTGTCGCCAGCCTCGCCCGAAGGAATGCAATCGTCGTATGATGCGAGCTGGTGATTGACCAGGCTCCTCTGTTGGAAGAATGCGTCGATAATTTCTCTCATGCCAATGCCTCCGATCTACTGCCCCTCGACCACCAGTCTGTAGGCTGTCGTGACCCCGGCCGCCTGACTGTACCTGACTATCTTGACGACCCGGTTGGTCAACCAGCCGGCTGGCAACTCGGTGTCATCTGACTCCTCCATCTCCTTGATCGCTTGCACGGCGGCGTCGCTGATGGTGATCTTCGGCAACAGTTCCTTGGCCAGCCTCGACTCACCGTTAGGTCCTTCGACCATCAGAGACCAAGGGGCCAACGCCTGCTCCTCTTCTTCGATTGGAACGAGTTCATGGTGCGGCACCAGTTCGTGGTTCAGGACGTTGAAGCGGTCGTCGCCCTGTGGGATGTCATCGAGATCGAACGCCTGGGAACGAATCGTTATGCGCGGCGTGCGCGATCGGCGGCGACGAGAAGCTGCCTGCTCACGGACGATTCCCATGATGCTCTCGAGAACATCGTCACCCATCTGCAGACTCAACTTCTCTCCGACCTCTTCCACCGACATTCGCTTGATCGCATCCATGTTCGCGTCATCTGCGAGCCTGTGCGCGTGGTCCACTGGGACTCCCAACTCGATCAGGCGCTTCTTCGTCGAACTCTTCACTACCATTTCCGAGGCCCCCGCCTTGCCCTACGCTTCCAAGCGCCTGTAGGCCCATGTTGGTAGAGGGCCTGACGGGGTTCGAACCCGCGGCCATCCGGTTAAAAGCCGGATGCTCTACCTGTCTGAGCTACAGGCCCGTGGCTGATGCTGGGCCAACCGCGGACCGAGGGGTGGTTTTTGAACATGCCGGTCAAGCGAAACGAAGTGGAACCCCCGGGCACCCAGCATCAGGAGGGGCCCAGTGGGGAGAGTTCCTTATCTTCCGGTGCGAATAAAGGTTTGGCGCGGAACACCATCGGTGAGCGGAGGGCCGAGGAGTTGCGAGCAGAACGAGAGGGCGAAGTTGCTCGTGGGACTGCCAGGACGTGTGTCTGGAAGGATGGCAACGGCGTTGCGGTGGAGATTCAGGTGCCACCGACGGTCTATCCCCCACGAGAGGATTCCAGCCTGCTCGACGCTGTTCTGTCGAGGCTCGGAGGCAGTCCCGGTCGGATGCTCGAGATAGGTTGTGGCAGTGGCGTCATCACAGTGAGTGCTGCCGCGCGAGGCTGGCTGGTCGACGCCTGCGATGTCAATCCCCTGGCCGTCGCTGCGACCCGAGGACTCGCTCTGGAATCGGGTGTCGCGGATGCGGTGAGGGTAGTGGAAGCGGGGCCTGAGGAGGACCCGGCCATACCGACGGTCGACTGCGACTGGGCGCCGGCGCCGCCATACGACCTGATCTGCTGGAATCTGCCGTACATCGAACCGGTCGGCAACGATGAGGAGCGGTTGGGACCGTTCGAGGAGGTCGCACTGACCGATCTGGACCAGCCTGGTGGTTGGTCGAGGCTGTTACGGCAACGCTTGCGGGTAGGTGATCTGCTGACCGACGACGGTCTGGTGATCCTGATCCACGCGATCGATGGGAGAGGCGGCGTGGCATTGACCGAATGGCTGGCTGACGGCTGGTCGATGCGGCCGTTAGGCCGTCTGTCATTCGATCGGCAGCGTCTCGTGGCTATGGCCCTCTGGCGAGGCTGGGCGGAACTCTCCGGACACCGGCTCGGCAGCGTCGATTCGACCATGGACGAGTTGGCCGACACGGCGACGGCCGGCTGCCATGTCAGCGCATCTGCGCAGCTACGCGGCCGAGGTCAGCGAGACCACGAATGGCTGACGGAAGCCGGTGACCTGATCGCCACCTGGCGACTGGTCGCTGCTGGCGATCCGGTCGACAGGCCGATGGGCTCGATGCAGTTGGACGCTGGTATGGCGATCTGCGACGCCATCGCCGCCCATCTCGGTCGGACAGCCCCGATGGTCGGCTGGCCGCATGCCAGCAGCCTGCGCGCTGCTGGCGTCAGGCTCAGATGGCCGAATGACATCATCATCGAGGGCAAGGGCAAGGTGGCAGGGGTCCTGATGCAGGGCCGGAGCATCGGTGATACCACGACGATCGATCTCGGCATAGGCATCAACGGACGCAGCAGGACGAGGGCTGGCGAGCAGCACTCGGGCGTGGAATCACTGGGTTTGCCGGCCGACGCGACCCTGTTGCTGGATTCTCTGAGCGCCGCCCTGGGCGGTCGGCTGGAACGACATCCTAGGTTGCCGATGGTGCCGATAGCCGAGCAGCATTCACAGTGGTGGGCTCTCGCTGCCGGACAGGACTCAGAGGGTCAGTGGTCGGCAGGCACCGAGACGCGGCTCAGGGTCGTCGGCATCGACGTGTCCGGCGGCCTGCGACTGCTCTCGTCAGAGGCGGAGGAGATCATCCAGCAGAGCGGTGCCGGACCATCATTGTCGGCGACGCCATTCGCCCCAGGCGATCATGACGATTCCTAGTGTGGCTGGCAGGAACTCCAACGGCAGTTGTCGGTGCACCTCGATGGTCAGCCGATAGGAGCCCTCACCGGAGACCTCGACGGTCACCGGCCCATCGCTGATGCGCTCGCTGGTGAACGAGTCGCCAGGCATGAGCCTGGATTGTACCAACTCGTCACCGTTCGGGGCCAGCAGATGGATGACGGCGCCGGTGCAGGAGAGGTTCTCCTCCTCACACGCGGTTGCGTTGGAGAGACTGACCTCGATCATGTCGGATGACCCCATCAGACCTACGTCGATCTCGGAGATGGCCGACCGTCCGCCGTCGAGTTCGATACCGTGGCTGGGCGGCCAGACGAACATCAGAACGGTCGAGAGCAGGACGATGGCGCCGATCAGCGACGCCAGATCCCAAGGCTCCACAGCCGAAGGTCCAGCGCCGCCCGACATGAAGTGGCCAGTACGACCTGCGCATTGAACATCACTGAGTCGGGCACGGCATCGCTCGGCGCAGCCATTCATCGTCGCTTTCGACGCCGTGGCAGACCCAGTCGCTCGCGGACCAGCCGGATCTTGCCCGAGGAAGTGACGCTCAGCAAGGCGTGTTCACCGGATGTCAGGGCGTCCCTGGCGGCCGCGTAATCGGCCAAAGGCACCAACAGGATGGCCCGACCGGACTGCTCCAGCGCGCCGTCGTCGGCTGCTGGAGATATCGAGCCGGCCGGTGACTCGCTGCGGGTGTCAGCCGTCCGGTCGGCGTCGACAGCCGCAGACACGAAGTCGAACAGGCGGGCGCGTGAGAGGGCTGGAATGCCTTTCATCGCCGCCTCGACGTCGGAACGCCGCTCCAGACCGGCAACGACTTTCACTCCGATCCAACGCCGCTTGCCGCGTGCCGCTCTGCCGACCCGGGCCACGGAACCGCGAGAAGGGCACGCCTTAATGGAGTCCGCCGGGACAAGGTGGGCCATGCAGGATGAGGCAGATGAGGAGTTCGGCGTCAGGCAGCTGATCGCAGCCCTTCTGTCACCGGCGACTCTGGCGCACGTGCTTCTTCTCGTGTTCGCTTCGGTCGCACTTCTGGCCACCACCTCGAAGATGGATGGCGGTTCTGGTTACACCGCCGTCATCATCACAGCGCTGGCCGCAGCACAGGTCCTGACGGCACTCGTCGCTCGCTCGGAGCGAGGCTTGAGCATGCTCTCCGTGAAGGGTGGTGCTGGCCTTCGGGCAAGGCTCATCGCCTCGCTCCGATCACTGCTGCTGCCCATCCTGTTCACCGGCCTGATCGCGGTGACCCTTCTGAGCACGGTGGCGGCCGAAGAATCCGCCAGGGCCACCTGGGCGCTCGCCGTCGCCGGCCTGTTCATCGCTTGGTCGGCCGGTCAGGCGCTCTCGTTCCGAGCCGCTGTATCGAACTGGACCCGAGGCAGGATGAGATGCGCCGACGAGACGCCCCGTGACGGCGGTCTGCGGCGCTTCGCGATCATAGCCGGCTTCGAGCAGCTGCTGGTCGCCGGTGCCATCGCCGTGCTGTTCGGCCAGATCATCCCGGATCGACTAGGCAGGCAGCCGGAGCCGCTGATCTGGCTCGGTTTCGTCGCCGCATCCATCGGCCTCTATTCGTTCGGCATCTTCCTCGGCAGGAAGCACCTCCGACAGAGCCTGAAGACGGTCGGTGGCGCGGCGCTCGCGCACCGCTGGGCACTGTTCTGCTTCGCCTTCGGGGCTTGGCACATGGCCAGCCTGTGGCGGCGGGTGTTCAGCGACCCGGACGACGTCGTCATGCTGGCAGAGGAGGCCTTCCTGATGACACTGACCGTGTTCACCGCGGTCTGGTCGCTGTCGAGTCGTTCGATGAAGGGGGGCAGCCGTCTGTTCACCGACAGGAACGCCCTGTTCTGGGCCCTCGCTTTCGGCTATGGTTACGCCGGCAGCATCATCCTGCTCACCGACCTGACAGATGGCCTGCCACTGTTCGGCAGTCTGCCGGCGACCCTCGGGATGGGTCACGGTATCACAGCCCTGACGCTGGCCGTGGCATATGGCGGTCCCCTCGCGAAGCCGATCATACGACCGGTCGATTCCGCCGAAGGAGTGACTGGAGACGCTCGAGCGGACCCGGAAGCCGGCGGCGCACCGGCCCCCGTGGCGATTCCGGACAGCAGCCAGATGGCTGGTGAAGGACCCTCAGATTCGACCGGTTCGACTGTGCCAGCGCCAGCCCGGAGTGACTCGGAGACGACCGGGTCCAGTCTGGCGGGTGGTAACGAATCCCCAGCCGATGGGGCGCGATCGCGTTCTGCCGAAGCCGATATGGAACCGATGCTGATCCCGGCTACCGAGCTGGCTGGTGGCGACGACGATGAGCCCGATGATGACGACGTCGAACTGGTCGACTGAACGACGACGGCGTGGTGCCGGTGGTCCTGACGTCTGCCGTGACCTGTCGTTCAGAGCCCTGCGAGCACCGCCACGACGCGCACCTCGCCGTCCAGGGCCTGACTCATCCGAGCCCCGAAGATCACCTGGGAATCAGGATGCAGTCTCGCGGTGAACGCCTCGGTCACCTCATTCACCTCACCGAGCGTCAGATCCATGCCGCCCTCGATCTGGATCAGACAGCCGGCAGCGCCATCCAGCGCCACGTGTTCGAGCGGTGCCGCCAGCGCCTGTCGTACGAGTCGACGAGCGTCGCTCGCACGCCCCTGCGCGACCAGCATCGTCGCCCGACCTGGCCGCTCCAGAATGCTCCGGAGATCCATCAGGTCGAGGTTGATCAGGCCGACCTGTGCCTGCGTACGAACCAGACCGTCGACCAGATCCTCGATCCATCCGCCGCCATCCCGCCAGTCGACGCCGCGCTCGCGGGCTCGCCACGCCAGGCGTGGCAGCGACAGCCGGATGCAGGCGTGGCTCGCATCTTCCAATCGAGGCAGCCACGCACGAGCCGTGCGCAGGCGGGTCACCTGCTCTTCGAACGGTGTCGCCACGACGGTGATGACTATGGCGCCACGGGACTTGGCTCGCTGTGCGAGCAGTTGCACGGCACCCGTGCCGGCGCCGCCTCCGAGCGCCGTCAGGATGATGATCATCTCCACCGGTTCGAGGACCCTGACCAACGCCCCGGTCCGCTCGGCCAGCCAGCCGCGGGCAAGTTCGGGCATCGAGGCGCAGCCGTCACCATGCGTCGCTTCGCCTAGCCTGATGCAATTCGCATGGTCCGCCTCTTCGAGACTCGCCGGATCGGCATCCACGAGCAGCAGTTCGGCGTGTTCGCTGCAGCGAGCATGCGCCGCCCGAGCCCATGCGCAGCCGAGTCCGCCGACCCCGGCGATGAGCAGCGCGCCGTCCTCCACCCGACGACGGCCGACACCGGAGCCTATGGAATTCACCGCACCACATCTTGGTCAAATGCACTTTCAATACCGAATCGGTCATCGACCGCTGGAAGGACAAATGCGGGCCCGGCAACATCTGAGCAGCACGGTTCATGACTCTATTCGGCCGGAAGAGAAGGAAAAGTGAGCAGATGGGGGCCGGGGTGAGAGTGACGATGTTCCAGTCGAGACCGAGGGTTGGTCAGTCATAACCGGCGTATCGCTTGTATCGCCGCCTCTCGTCGCGCGCCCAGGCGTTGTCTGGCTCGATCCGCAGCACCCGGTCATAGTATTCGACGGCCTTCTCGAAATCGCTCAGATAGCGGCCATGCAGGTGTCCGAGGTTCGACAGCACAGGCACGCAGTGAGGGTCGAAGTCGAGCATCGCGTTCAGAAGCCTCTCGGACTCGGCAAGATCGAGAGCCTCCATCCGGCTCTCCGCCTCATCCAACTGGTCGATCTGTTCGTCGGAGAGATCGTAGATGTTCTTCCATGTGCGCTCGGCCATCAGTCTGTGGGACAGCAGCCGACCGCTTCAAACCCTGCACCGATGGAGGCGTGACAGCACCGGCGGACCAGTCCCTCTGCGATGAACGGACGGTGGCCGCAGCTCACACCATCGAGAGGCCTTCAGCGGGCGCTCCGAGGAGGCTTCTCACGAGAGTCGGAAAGGGTTGACGACAGAGCATTCGGCGAGGCTCTCGTCAGCTGTTCATCTTAGGTCTGCGCGGACAAACTTGATAGCCCCGATTCAGGTGGCGATAACCACCTGATGAGAGGTATCGTTGTGATGCATCGCAGGAGACGATTCCTCGCTGCATCGACGGCGCTGCTCTTCATCATGCTGACCGCCGGCATTGCGACCGCTCTGCCGACCGGCATCGGGGGCGACCAAGGTGTGGGGGATGTCACCGTCGCCGGCTGCACCTGCCATGGTACCGACCCGACGAATGACGTCGCCATCCTGCTCGATGGAGTGCCGGCCACCTACGAGGCTGGCGCCACCTATGACTGGACCATTCAGATCATCGGCGGTCCCGAGATCAACTCGGCCTCGAACAGTGCCGGCTTCTCGATGCGTGTCGGCGCCGGCAGCCTGACCGCAGGCGCCGGTTCTGAATCGCTGGTCGAGAACTGGCAGGATGATGCTACCACGCTGACGCACACCACGGCGGGGGCGAAGACCACCGACCGGACCTGGCAGGTCAGCTGGACGGCGCCCGAAGCGGGGACCGGCCCCGTGACCATCCAATTGGTCGGTAACTCGGTGAACGGTGCCGACGGTAATCAGGGCGACCAGTGGAACAGACTCGCCGGTGTGATGGCCGAGGGTGTGGATGATGGCAACCATCGATTGTTGTTCGCTGGCAACGGCGTGGTGGAGCCCCCGGCTCCGATCGGAGACCATGTCGACCTGCACGAGATGGGGGCCGCTTTCAGAGCCCACTGGCTCGGTCTGCTGGGCTTCGGTGCGGTCATTCTGGTGCTCCTCTTCTGCGGCTTCTTCCTCCGCTACGGATTCAGTCGTCACTATGTCGGCCGCAGCAACCTTCTGCACCTGCGCATCAAGCATCTCCGAAGGGGTGACCAGCTGTGAAGGACGATGTGATCGTCAAACTGCTGCGCCAGGTCAGGCGTGGCGAAGTGAACATCGACGACGCGCGACGAGCCCTCGAAGGGGTCGGGCTGAACGAGCAGCAGTATGAGGAAGCGACCGAGCACGGCGTCTTCAACGAGGTCGCCCCCGGCGCCGTGGTCCGGGCCAGCATCCACCCCAGCGGTGAGTCGGTTCTGGTGATCATCATCGCCCTATGGGGCGTCTTCTGGACACTGTACTGGGCCTTCACACTGACCTACGGTCTGATGAACGGGTGGGACCAGCAGCAGTTGTCGTTCCATCTGGGGATGCTGCTGCTGACCGTCATCATCATCGGCATACTGCATCTTCGCTATGTGATGCCCGACCTCGTCGTCATCAAGCATCGGCGGAACAAGTACATCCCTGTGAAGGACCCAGAGGGCTGGTACAACTACGATTTCTGAGGGGATGAGGCATGAACAGGAACTTCAGGCTCCGACCGGCGCCCGGTGCCGATGAGGAGATCACCGCCGGTGGTCAGCGGTTGATCGACCGGCGCGACTTCGTCAGGCACTCGTTCAACAGCGCCGCCGGGATCATCACCACAGCCTGCCTCGGCACCATCGGATTCGCATCGATGCTGATGGGGGCCTCGGGCGGTCAGGACAGCGACGAAGCGGTCCGTTACTGGGTGCCGAAGGGACAGGAGGACACCATCTGGTTCGGATCTATGCATCTGCAGGCGATGACCAAGCCGGCCTTCGTGGCGCAGGCAGAGAAGTCGGAGACCGGCATGGCCGGCGCGCAGGGCGTCTGGAGCGGTCTGCCGGTCAATGTTCTGTACATCCCCGATTCCGAGAACAAGGGCACTCCTCTGGCGGCGGGCAGACCGCGCATTCAGTACAAGGATGGCTATGATTCGACCGGCAAGTACATCGGCTGGGGCGGTGAAGTGAACGACGACCCGGTGTTCGCTCCGCTGGCGATGCACGACAACCTGATCATCGTCTTCAGTCGCTGCCCGCACCTCTGTTGCATCCCCGGCTGGCAACTGGTGGCGAACGACTTCACCGCCGACTCGTGGCTGCCTGGTGGCGTCGACTCGGGTGGCAACAAGCTGTTCTGCATCTGCCATTCGAGCCGGTTCGATCCGACCGTCATCGAGAAGAACAGCAATCGGAACCGGATCACCGGCACACAATTCGATTTCATCGGCATCAAACGGACCGGTGGGCCAGCGCCGGTCGGCATGCCCCTGATCCCATTCAAGATGAACGGCGACACCATAGAAGCGCTCAGCGACTTCGCCGACTGGTACACGTATTGCGACTGAGGTGACGGAGATGCTCGAATTCACTCTTCTCTGGCTGTTCCTCGTGTTCATTCTGATCATCATCGCTATGACGCTGCGCAAGGAGCGTGAGGAGATTCCGCGCAAGGAGGTGCTAAGAGCCGTCGAATCGACCGGTGAGATGGGTCTGCTGGAGAAGACCTTCCTCTGGGTGTTCTCATGGATGGACACCCGGTTCCGGATTCAGGACTACTGGGCCATGAGCAGCGAAGCGTACAGCAGCATGCACAGGCAGATGCCGCTGACTCACTCCGAGAAGTACAAACTGAGGATAATCTGGTACTGGTATCCTCTGTACTGCCTCGGTGGAATCTCCTTCATCGCCTTCATCATCCTCATCATCACCGGCACCATACTCGGATTCTACTACGTCCCCGGTGGCGATGGCGACCCGACCCCGGCCTACCAGAGCATGGAGTACATCATGACTCAACTGCCGTTCGGTTACATCATGCGATCGATCCACCACTGGGCGACCCACTTCATGGTAGCAGCGGTGTTCCTGCACATGTGCCGGGTCTACTTCACCGGCGCCTACCGCAACCCGCGCGAGTTGAACTGGCTTATCGGCGTCGCGCTGATGTTCTTCACCATCTTCTTCGGCTACTCGGGCTATCTGCTGCCGTGGGACGCGCTCGCCTTTGGCGCCGCGACCATCGGGATAAACATGGCAAGCTCGACGCCGCTGATCGGCAAGTGGGTGGCGACAGCGATGTTCGCCGGTTCCAGCCTGTCGGGCCAGACGGTCACTCGGATGTACTTCATCCATGTCTTCGTGCTGCCGGTGGTCGTCACCGCTCTGATCATCATCCACCTGTTCATCGTCTGGGTGCAGGGAATCGCGGAGCCGCATTGATAGAGAGGAGGTGAATTGAATGGGGGTACTGGAGAGGTTCGGGCGGATCGCTGACACCTACATCACCGAGCGCGACAAGCTGCAGGTGGCTGAGAAGGAGCGGAAGCGACTGCACATGGGGGCGCCGTTCTGGCCCTCCGAAGTGCTGCGCGACAGCATCATCGCCGCATCCATATTGATGGTTCTGGCGTTCTACTGCTGGCTGATCCCACCACCCCTTCACTCTTCCGCCGACCCGTTCGCTCAGGCTGGCTTCGTCTTCCCCGACTGGTACGTCCTGTTCAGTTACGGCTACCTGCGCTGGGGCGAGTACCTGCCCCAGTTCGACATACCGCTGCCGGATGCCATCGGCGGCTTCTTCGGCACGCCGGTCATCGCTTGGAACGCGGCGTGGTGGGGCTCCTTCCTGACCGGTATACCGGTCGGCATACTCGTTCTGCCGCCGATTCTCGGCGGCCGCGAGAAGCGTGGTGCCGAGGATCCGTGGTTCGCCACCGGCGGCGCCATCTATCTGGCTCACGTCTGGTTCATCTCGGTCTTCTCGATCAACATCTTCCTCGACCTGTACGGTAAGAACAGGAAGGACTTCTGTCAACTGAACACGCACGCTGGACTGTCGTGCGGGGTCAGAGAGCCTTGGTTGGCGGAGGTGTTCAACACCATCCCGTGGGTATTGACGGGGGTGTTCCTGTTCACAGTCCTGTACTTCGGCGCCAGATGGCTGATGGTGCAGGCGCAGGGCGCTCGGGTGACGCCGGCGAAGAGTCGCAATCTCGCCGTCGGTTCGATCATCGTCGCCGCCCTGATCTGCCTCGTGACCTGGCCGATCTACGACAACGGCTTCTGGGACATGGGAGGGCTAGGTGCGATGGATGACCTAGAGGTGCTCGATGACCTCAGAAGCCAGCCGACCGACACCATCATCCACATGTCGGAGAGTGAGGACTGGGATTCGATGGCGACCGGCTGTCTTGCTTACGAGGACACCGGCACGGCGCCTGGATGGCAGCACAAGGACTTCCTCAACGGCGCTCAGTCGAGAGGGGATTGGTGCATTCTGCCAGCCTCCTACTGGTTGAACTGGGGCATCCATCAGCCGAGCCAATCGACCATCCTCGATTTTGCTGATTTAAACAACCATCAGGACACGGTCACCGGTCGGAATCTCGTCGCCGCCGGCTTCAACATCACTGGCCTCGCCAGCGGCGCAACGGTCAGCGGCAGCCACAGCGCCGTGCTGTCGGTCGAGAACCTCGGCGTGGCGGAGGTTCCGACTGATGTCGGATGCAACGCCCGTTCGAGCCAGCGAGGGGTCGGCGAGATGACCATCGCACTGACCGTCCGGGAGGCGACCAGCGGTTCGACCGTCATGGCGCTGACGGAATGCACGACCGAGAAGGTGCTGCTGAAGGCCGGTCAGTCATATCAGGTCGATTACTCGATCACAATCGATGGCATAGATCAGACCATGTATGTGATCTCGGACGTCACGGTCGCAGCCTACCAGCCGCTGCTGCTCGGCGACTACGGCATGACCATCGACCGCGACGATGCGACAGCGCTG
>CAUZSY010000022.1:0-14987 GCA_963582725.1 Candidatus Thalassarchaeaceae archaeon | reverse complement strand
TGAGGGTCGTGGCAGGGGTTCGACGGTGGGTTCTCTGGCGGGTTCGACGGTCGGAACACCCGAGTCGGCGCTGGCTGACAGGTCAACGTCGAGGTCATCGATGAGTTCGGCATCGAACAGGTCCGCTTCGAGGATCTCGTCCTCATCCATCCCAGCCGACCGCTCTACACGGCGGGCTCGGCGCCGCTCCATGCCATCGCGGACGCTGTCTCGGACACGGTCGTTCGAGACGATGAACAGCGCCGCGATGAAGAACGCGATCAGCGTCGGCGCCCACCAGTTGGTCCGCAGCCACACGACTACGCTCTCCAGCGCGCTCCGGTCCGGCTCGGGCTCCTGGTATCTGATGTCGGCGAAGTGGGTCCGCTCCAGCGTCACCTCGGCTGCGCCCACGCCGTAGGTGTTGACCGCGCGGCTCTGCTCGCCGTCGAGCTCGTAGACACCCGGCAGGAGTTTCATCCTGACATTGACGGAATAGTGCGCTTCCGGACCTTCGGTCGAGGGATTCGGAGTGAGGCATGTGCCGATCGCATTGCCCTCGACCTCGAAGGTCCACCAGGCGCCATCCTCGGTGCCGCCATCGATGACCAGTTCTATGCTCGGCGATCCGACCTCGTCAGGCTGTCCGTCACCATCGGTGTCTGCGACCAGCCTGAGATTGGCGCCCTGCGGACACCAGATGGTCGAGACGTCGAGCGGGTCGTACTGGAGCGTCGCACTGACCACTGCGGTGCCGGCCGGCAGCCAGACGCTGCGCGCCATGTGGCCTCCGGGTGGCAACTGACTGGTCGAGGAGAGGACGGCGAAGTCGCCGGACCAGCCGGTCTCGAGCCCTTCGGCGGCAGTCCTGATGCTGCCGTTCACGATGGTCGCATCGGCGATCGCCAGCGCGTCGAGCACTGTCACCTCGGCGTCGATGACACCGTCACGGTCCGGGTCTCGAAGCTGCTGCAGCGCCACCGCGACCGCGACGGCGCGCTGGGCGTCTATCAGGCCGTATCCCTGCACGAAGTCGAGCGGCCGGCCTTCGATGCCATCGCTGTGGTTGCCGGCCAGATTCGGCCCTTCCTCCATGTAAGCGGCCGTCAGTTTGAGGATCAACTCGGCCTCGTGGATGGTCCGCTGCGCCTGCGCCGGCGGTGCGATGCCGGTCGGATCGACCAGCGTCACCTCGCCGCTCTCGCTGTCGAGATCCTCGTCGAAGTCACTCATCCTCATCGACGGCGCGGCCTGCCAGAGCAGCGCGACGAGACCGGCGACGTGCGGCGTCGCCATGCTGGTGCCGCTGATCGCGAGATAGTGGTAGTCGAGGTCGCCGCTCGCGATATCGCCGGCGCCGGTACCGCCGCCGATCATCGTGGCCCGCGCGGCGGCCGACCAGATGTCGACGCCCGGCGCCGCGATGTCCGGCCAGGTGTCCCGCATCGTAGCATCGCCTCGGCTGGAGAAGTCGGCCATGCCGACGCCGTCACGCATCGCCGCGGCGACTCCGATGGCGACCGGCACCTTGGCGAAGATGTTCGATTGGTCATCGCTGCCGTCGCCACCGCTGTTGCCGTTGGCGAACACCACGATGACGTTGTTGTCATACGTCAGTTTCTCGATCGCCTGGACCGTCAGGTCGTTCGGGTCGAGCGAGTCGAACGGGAAGCCGGGGCCCCACGAGTTGGTGACGACGCGGATGTTCCACACAGCCTGCGAGGCGGAACCCGGCTCAGACAACTGATAGGCGTATTCGAGGGCGCTGTACTCATCGATGGTGAAGGCGGCCTCGCCCATCGACAGGCCGATCAGATTCGCCTGCGGAGCGACACCTCGCTTGTCGCCGGCGCTGGCGTCGCCGTTGCCCGCGACGGTGCCCGCCACATGGGTGCCGTGACCGGACGTGGTGTCGGTGTTCTGAAGCGGGATCCAAGCGATGGCTGGCGTCGAGGAACCGCTTCCCTGGTCGAGCTTGGCGTTGTAGATCACCTTGTCATCAGGACCGGGTCGGCTGGGTGAGTTGGGGGTGTTGAACGGGTCGTAGTCGAGGTCGGGGTGGCTCGCGTCGATGCCGGAGTCGAGGACGATCACCGTGACGCCGCTGCCCGAGATCACCGAACCAGTATCGACGCCGTTCTCGTCGAGCAGGGTCCGCTGCCAGACGTCCTCCGAGCCGATCACCGAATTCGTCTGATTCATCAACAGCACCATCGGCGAGTTCCACTCTATCCACCGCACACCCGCCTGCGCCGCCAGCCCATTGACCGAAGAAGCGGCACCCTCGGCGAACAAGGCCGGGACCAGAGTGGTGGTGTGCAGCGTGCGGAAGCCATGCTCGGCCAGCATCTGACGCTCGGCGTCGCCAGCCGAGCCGTCGACGAACTGGACGATGATGCGCAGCAGCTCATCGGTCGCGGCGAGTCGCAGCCGCTCCCTCAGACCAGGGTCGAGCGGGTCGGCGTGTCGCGCCAGCGGCTGTCTGGACTCCTCAGTATCGGCCGTCTGCTCATCGCCGAGGGAATCCGAGGCCATCTCGCCCAGGAGAGAACCGGACGACGAAATCGCGACCAGCAGAATCAGAGCAATGGCCCAGAATCGAGGCCAACAGTGCGAATCCATCGGGCCATGCTGGACCATGAATCCCGCTTGAACCCTCTGCCCACCGGGTCCATAGGACCCGCATATCATTCCCACTCGATGGTGCCAGGCGGTTTGTGGGTGATGTCATAGACGACTCGATTCACATCACCCTTCAGCGCGTTGGTGATGTCGGTCGATATCTCTGCCAGCACCGAATGTGGGATCTCAGAGTAGCGAGCGCTCATGCCATCTAGACTCTGCACGGCCCGGATGACGACCGTCTCGCCGTGCACCCGCGCATCGCCGTGCACCCCGACGCTGCGGACCGGCAGCAGCGCGGCGAAGTACTGCCACGGCAGGTCGCAGAGACCGGCCGCAGCCGCCTCTTCGATGCCCTGCTCGACGATGGCGCACGCCTCGCGACACACCTCCACCCTCTTCGGGGTGAGGTCCCCGAGAACCCTGACCGCGAGCCCCGGACCGGGGAACGGCTGGCGCTCGCTCGAAGGGATTTTCAGTGCGCGGGCGATGTCACGGATCTCATCCTTGTAGAAGTCCCGCAGCGGTTCGACTATCGTCAGATCGATGTCTTCCGGCAAGCCTCCCACATTGTGGTGAGACTTGATGACATCACGACCGCCGCCACCCGATTCGATCCAGTCCGGTGCGATCGTACCCTGAACGAGGTACTTCGCTCCGACCGCCGCCTGCTCCTCCTCGAACACCCGGATGAACTGCTCACCGATCACCTTGCGCTTCCGTTCCGGATCCTCCACGCCTCTCAGATGCTCGAAGAAGCGGTCGGCTGCGTACACCACCTTCAGATTTAGTCCGTGCGCGCCGAGCAGGTCCTCGACCTGTTCGGTCTCGCCCTTGCGCATCAGCCCGGTGTCGACGTAGACGCAGTGCAGCAGGTCACCGACGGCGCCGTTGGCGAGCACCGCTGCGACGGTCGAATCTATGCCGCCGCTGCAGGCGATGATGGCGATGTCGTCAATGGATGACCTGATCTTCTCGACCGCTTCGTCGATCAGCATGCTCGAATCCATCGACTCACTTCTCCCAGACAACCGAATGCAGACCGACACACCCTTCCGACCGCTCGCTCCGCTCAGACCACCGACCTCAGACGCCGCGCTCTTCCTGAACGCCCCCGTCGTCGGCGATGACCTTCTCGGTCATCTCCTCGCGGAAGGCGGCGAACGCCTCGGACAGTGAAGCGTCGGCGATGGCGAGGATCTGGACGGCTAGGACAGCAGCGTTGTCACCGCGGTCGACGCCGACCGTGGCGACGGGCATGCCGGGTGGCATCTGGACTATTGACAGCAGACTGTCGAACGGCACCTTGCCGCCGACCGGCACGCCGATGACGGGCTTGCTGGTCATCGATGCGATGACGCCTGGCAGCGCCGCTGCGAGGCCGGCGATGCCGATGAACACCTTGCAACCGTCCTCGATCGCGGCATCGACGACGCCTTCCAGATAGGACGGCGCGCGATGGGCGCTCGCCACGCGCACCTCGTGGTCGATGCCGAACCGGACGAGCAGCGCCGTCGCCTTGTCTGCCACGGGCATGTCCGAGCGCGAACCGAGGATGATGCTCACATCCATCGGTGCGCTCGACCGGAGGGCGGTTCAAATGCCTGCCGCAGCGAATCCGCGCTGCGTATGACCTGAGCAGCAACCGCTGAAGGGTGGCCGCGCACGGGCTTCGTAGGTGTCACATCGCGGCCGGTGGATGCAGAGGTGAACATCATGGAGCGTCGGCGCGCGAACTGACGCATGCCGGTGGTCGAGGGTGGAGGCGTCAACGGAACGCCGGCAGAGCGAGACGCCCGACGGGACGCCGAAGCGGTGCTCAGGGCGGTCGATGCGAGCGGCTCCCACTACGGTGGCGGTCTGCCGATGATCGCCAGCGAGAACGTCATCAGCCCGATGGTCAGTCAGGCGTGCGACAGCGACCTGCACGGCCGCTACGCCGAAGGTCTGCCGGGTCGGCGCTACTACCAGGGCTGCGACGACTTCGACGACATAGAATCCCTAGGCATCGAGTTGGCGAAGCGGACCTTCGACTGCCGCTTCGTCAACATCCAGGCGACCAGCGGCACGGTCGCCAACACCGGTGCACTGCGAGCACTGGCCCGTCCAGGCGATAGGATAACGGCGGTCAGCACCGCCGACGGCGGCCACATCAGCCACGCTCAGATGGGCGCCGTCGGCCTTCGAGGGCTCGACCTGAACACCTATCCGTGGGACGAGGAGCGGATGGAGCCGGACATCGACGCTGCCGCGGCGATGATCCGCGAGGTCGAGCCTGAACTCGCCCTTTTCGGACAATCCGTCTTCCTCTTCCCGACACCGCTGGAAGAACTGGCCGAGGCGGCGCACGAAGTCGGTGCACGGGTGATGTATGACGGGGCGCATGTGCTGGGGCTGATCGCGGGGGGTTGCTTCCAGGACCCGTTGCGGGAGGGCGCGGACGTGATGACCGGCTCGTCGCACAAGACCTTCCCCGGTCCCCAGGGGGGATTCCTCCTATCCGATGACGATGACCCCGCATTCCAACGCCGACTGAACAGCGCCATCTTCCCCGGCGTCTGTTCGTCGTATCACCTGCACCACGTAGCCGGTAAGGTCGTGGCGCTGGCCGAGTTCGAGCGGTTCGGCGCCGCCTACGCGAAGGATACCGTCGCCAACGCGCGGGCGTTCGCCGAAGCGATGGCCGCTGAAGGCTTCGACGTGCTGGCCGAGTCGCGCGGTTACACCGCCAGCCATCAGATCCTGACCCGGCACGGCGAGGTCGATTCAGGCGCTGGCAGGGTCACTGCGCAGAAGTTGGAGGACGCTGGTATCATCAGCAACATGAACATGCTTCCCGGCGACTCCAAGCCGATGTCGCCGGCCGGGCTGCGTCTCGGCGTGCAGGAGTTGACCCGGCACGGCATGGGCGTCGATGAGATGCAGGACGTGGCGCGACTGTTCGCGCGGGTGTTGCTCAAGGACGAGGATGCGGCCGCCGTAAAACGCGATGTCAAGAGCCTCCGCAGCGACTACACAACGGTCCGCTACTGCTTCGAATGACCGCATCCGCTGACCGCTGTCCGGTCATTCGGTGTGGCTGGTTCTGCCGGATCGACCCGGCCGGCCGAGCATCAGATCGATCAGAAGAGCGATTTCGAGCAGGATGATGATCGGTGCCGCGACGAGCAGCAGCGACAGCGGGTCGGGCGGGCTGAGTATCGCAGAGACGCAGATGGCGCCGAACCAGAGGTGGCGGCGGTGCGCGGTCAGCACCTCTCGGTCGACGGCGCCGCTGCGCAGCACCAGCAGCGTCACCAGCGGCGTCTGGAATCCGATGGCGCTCGCTGCGACGATGCTGGAGACGAAGCCCATCCACGCCTGCAGCTGCCAGGTCGCCGCCAGACCGGCGCTCTGGGCGTCGGCGGTCAGGTATGCTAGCAGCAGAGGGATCAGGATGCGCATCGAATAGAACACGCCGGCCGCCGCGAGGATGCCCGATGAAAGGAGCGAGAGGAAGGTCAGCACGACCTGTTTCGGCGTCCAGTCGAATTCTGCGTCGGCGATCAGTTCGCTGGTCGCCAGTCTGACTTGTCTCGCCTGCTCCGGATTGCGGTGGGCCAGCACGATGAGGTCGACGATGAGCACCGTGCAGGCGAGCATCGTGCCAATCTGACTGGAGATGTGCAGCCGCAGGATGACCATCTCCAGAGGGTGCAGAACGACTACCTTGACGCCCTCCGGTCGCATGCCCTCGGCCTGCAGCAACCATTCGATGGCCCAGCCGGCGGCCGGATAGCCGACCACGAGGCCGGCCAGGAAGGCCGCTGCGAGCAGCCCGGCTCGAGCGCGGAAGTGGCTACCGAGACCGCGCACGAGCACGCCTCTCGGAGAAGCGAGAGCCTCTTCGAGGGCCTTCTCGTACTCATCCGCGGTGGAGCTCATCGACCAGCCGGAGATGCCGCTTCGTCAAGTGCGTTGCCCGGGGTGAGTGGCCGGACCTGCAGCCGCTGACGGGCCGATGCAGTGAATTCAGTGAATCACGGCAGCGGCGCCAGCGTGTCGCCGAGCGGCGCACCGTGCAGCAGCCAGCGGCCGCTCTCCGGGTCGTATTCGGCGCTGGAAGGCAACTCGGGCGGCCGCACCGGCATGGCGCCGCTGTAGGTCGACGAGCGTCCGCCGTCATCAGACCCCGTCGAAGCCCCATCCGCCGACGTCTCAGGGCTCGCCGAGGACGCCGACTGACGAGCCGGCACATCCGGTAGTGTGCGGTCGGCAGCCTTCGCTGGGCTTGTGTCATCGGGCTCTGCCTTTGACGCGGAGGTGCCGGGCCGGTCCTGCGTCGACGCGGGTCTCGCGCCGCCCGGCAGCGGCGGCAGCGATGGCGATGTTTCGACCTCGGCCTCCGGACCCGACGTCGCGACGGCGTTCTCGATCATCATCGCCGCCTTCTCTGCGCCATCCGCCGCTTCAGTCAACGAGCCGAGAACCGTGATCCCATCGAAGTACGAGGAATCGGAATCGCCGAAGTCATCATCCGGATCGTCGTCGCCATCGAACGATACTGCATCGATGTGAGGCAGATCGGCGCGACGACTCGTCACCGCAGGTCGCTCGGCCGCCTCGGCCGCCGCGTTCGCCTCCGCCATCACGCCGAGATGACCGAGGGCGCTCGACACCTCCGCCTCGTCGACAGAGACGGCCTTTCCGATCACCTCGCTGATGATCTGGGCAGTGAACGGACTGGCGACTCCACCGCTCATCGATGGCAGGCTGCCGAGTTCACCCGATTCCATCGCCTCGCGCTCAGACGCCATGTTGCGGCTGACCGGTCCGGATATCTCGGGCCGCTTGCGCAGGCCGTACCAGGCGATGCCGACGAACAGGAGCAGGAGCACGATCTGAACCATGTCCTGGACGGTCACGGTACCCGCTTCCGACCAGTTCATCTTGCCCCGACCCATACCGATGACGCTGAGGATCTTCTCCAGCGGGTGGTACTTCATCCAGCCACCTGTAGGGGTCTTCACGACGATCGCCGGAAAGAATCCGAGCCAGGTGTTGAAGACCAGCAGAAAGGCGAACAGGGATGAACCGACCAGTCCTAGGGCGGCGAGACGAGGGTGCATCTGTTCAGCCATGGTCACCCTCCGGGTGCTGTTGAACGAGGGCCGCTGCTTTCAATGTAAGGCCGCCAGCGAAGGCGGTGCACTGGAGAGGGGAACGGCTGGACAGGTGGGTCAGAATCAACGGTTGATGGTTAGAATCAGACATCCGGGTGAGAATCACCGCTTGATGATCACCGAGAGGACATCGCCATCGGCCAATCGGTGGTCCAGTCCGACCCGCTGATGGTCGAACTTCGCCGACGGGCCCGACAGCCGCGCGAACCGGAAGTTCCGAACGAAGTCCCGATGCAGGGTCCTACAGACCTCCCTGACGGTGCTTCCTTCCTTGATGATCAACGGCTCGACCATGTCGGCCTCCTGCCCCTGCGGCTTCATGAACACCCGGATGAACCGAAGATTGTCGTAGATGAAATCCTTCATCGCTTCGATGCCCTCGCCGGTCTTGGCCGAGACCGGCAGCACCGGCCAGCCCTCCGGCAGCTTCTGTCGCGATCTCTGCATGTCGGCCGGCGTCGCCAGGTCGATCTTGTTGATGATGACGACCGCGTCGCTGTAGACGCAGTTGTCGGCCAGCGCATCGACTATCTCGTCCGGTCCGACCGGACTGCGCAGGGTCACCTCGGCCGAGATTATTCCGAAGGAGCGGACGATCTCCCGGATCTCGTCCCCCTCCAGATACGGTTGTGGACAGGTCGACCGGACGACTATGCCACCGCGTCCGGTACGGGTTATGTAGGCCTGTGGCCTGACATCGTTCAGCCGCATTCCGGCCCGGAACAATTCGTTGTGCAGGATGTCGAAGTGACTCGCTTGGAACGGATCGATGACATACAGGATCATGTCGCAGGAGCGGATTACATTGAGGATCTCGCGACCGCGACCCTTGCCGTCCGACGCGCCCTTGATTAGACCGGGCAGGTCGAGGATCTGGATCTTCGCGCCCTTGTGCTCCATGACGCCTGGGATGCATGTCAGAGTCGTGAACTCGAATCCGCCGGCCTCCGATTCGACATCGGTCACGAGGCAGATGAGGCTGGATTTGCCGACGCTCGGGAAACCGACCAATGCGACCGTCGCGTCACCCGATTTCTTGACCTCGAAACCGTCGCTGCCACCACCCGACTTGGCGTGCGCCTGCGCCTTCTCGCGCTTCTTCTTCAGGGCCGCGATCTTCGCCTTGATCTTGCCGATGTGGCCGCTCGTCGCCTTGTTGTACTTGGTCCCGGTGATCTCCTCCTCGAGGGCTTGGATCTGCTCCTCTATGGTCGCCAAACGCTCACCTCTCCGACCAGTTCCGACCGACCCTCCCGAACCATGTTCTTCAACCCGCTGACGGTGTGGCGGAAGACTGCGGATGGTTCATGGCCCCGCCACCTGAGCGGTGCGGCTGATGGCGGACCTGCTGCTGCGACTGGTCGATGCGGCGGGCTGGCGAAGCGTGCTCTCGATGTCGCCGAAAGCGTTGATCGACGGCTTCGAATCCGGCGCTCTGAGAGGCGAGCGACCCGAGCAGGACCCGCGTCTGGAATCGTCGTTCGACAGCGATCTGGCGGGTGAGTTGCTCGAATGGTTCGATGCGTCCGACGGCCTTCTGGACGATGCGGCCTCGCCCTCGGACGGGCACGATATGCTGAGCCGTCTGCGAGCCGCGGCGGAGGATGGGAGGATGAGCCGCCCGGAAGCGGCCGAACCACTGCGCCTGCTGGCCGACTGGGCGTCACCGGGCACCTGGAGGGTATGGGAGGGGCGGGGGCTGCTGTACATCGAGCCGTTGCTGGACGGAGATCTGGCGCACGCTGGAGAGCTGTACCGGGCGGAGGTCTGGCAGCGGGTCGGCGAAGTGCTGGCCGGACAGGACGAGAGTGGGTACGCGGAAGGGGTCGTGCTCGACTGGATGCAGCGACGCAGCGATCTCGGTGAGACCCTCGACGATTCGGAGGACCCGCGAATCATCCCGACGATGAGCGCTCATGATCGAGCCGCCAGAACTCTGCATCACGCGATGGAGAGGCGGCGACGGGAGGGTTTCGTCGCCTTCGTCGGTCAGGAGTGGGCACCGGCCGACCGGTGGGGTCAGGCGGAGTGGAATCTCGGCAGAATAATCGACAACGGCTGGCCGGAGGTGACCTGATGGGCGAGTCGGGTGCGGCCGGCGGGTCGGAGGACGACGCTGGACCGGACGATGCAGATGTTGATGCCGCGACGGCTGGCCTGTCGCCGGGCGAGTCTCCCCCGGCTGTGCCACCACAGGTCGCCGTGGTCGTTCTCGGTCGCTTCCAGCCGTTGCACAGCGGCCATGCGCATCTCATCGGAGCGGCGGTCCAAGTGGCTGCCGACGCAGACTTGCCGCTGCGCATCGCGGTCGGCTCGACGAATCGACCCGAATCGATCGACGACCCTTGGTCGTTCGATGAGCGACGCGGCATGATCGAGGCGTGGGCGGCCGCCGCCGACATCGAGGCGGAGGTCGTCGGCGTGCCCGACATCGACGATCCACCACGCTGGGTCGAGCACGCCAGCCGCTACCACGGCGGCGCCGGCGTCATCGTCACCAGTGACGGGTCGACCGCGGAACTGTACGGAGCAGCCGGATGGCGCGTCGAGCGGGTCGAGATGGCGACCCGGGACGACCTGCAGGGCTGGCGCATCAGGGCTACGATGAGGATGCTCTCGACCATCACCGATGAGGCAGCGGTCCGGTCCGTCCTGCAGACCACGGTTCCGGCAGTGGTCATCGACTGGCTGCTCGAAGCGAATGCTCTCCGCAGGCTCGCATTCCTCGGCTGCGGCGGCGAGCCGGTCGGTTGACGATACGGCTGGTGCGGTCAACGCGTTCGGGCAGCACTAGCCTGGAATCAAGCCATCGGCAGCGGAGTGCAGACTTCACCGGCCGTCGAGTAGTCATACGATTCGATATGTGTGACGAGACTCAGCACGCGACCGTCGTTGACGCCGAGGTCGCCGGCCCCGAGCCGTGACTCCGAGTGGATCTCGACGAGCGTCTGTTCACCTTCGCAGGAGAAGCGGACGTACATGTCGTCGGGATATCTCATCCATCTGGTCCGCGCCAGCACCTCCAGTTCGGCGTTGCCGTCGTGGGTCACCTCGGTCCGCGCGGTATTCTCGACCCAGTCGAGCACCGCCGCCCGCGCTTCACCCGAACTGACGTTCAGGCGGACACCGTCACGACCGTCGCCGCGGAATGGCTGATCGGCGATACGAGTGCAGTTCTGTGAGGCCTCTGGACAGCGCTCGGGGAACCCGCCGACCGGTTCGGCGAGGCCACCGAACACCTGAACGAGCCCCAGCGCTACGAGGTAGACGGCCAGCGGCGCGAAGATGACACGCCGCCTCTGCCATGCGCGACGCCAGCGATCCGACGAGCCAGCCTCCGCCAAGTCTCCGTCTGACGAGACAGGGGTCGTATCAGGGGCGGAACGGGGGTCGCGCTTTGACAACCGGATCACTCCGAAGCGACGACGACGCGGGCGGCGCGGAGCACCCTGTCGTGGTGCATCCAGCCCTTCTCGAGTTCCTCGATGACGCTGCCCGGCTCGACGCCTTCGGATGGCGGCACGGTGGCCATCGCCTCCATCCGGGTCGGATCGAACTTCGCCCCTTCGGTGACTATCCGCTCGACTCCCTCGCTCGCCAGCGCCGACAGCAGTTTCTGACGGGCCAACCGCACACCTGTGACGAACTGGTCCTCCTCCGCCTTCTCCGTCTCCTCGTCCTCCGTATGCATGGCGAGAGCACGGTCGAGGTCCTCGAGCCCGTCGATCAGCCTGCGAGCCAGCCCCGCGCCACCGTATCGCAGCGCCTTCGACTGGTCGCGAGCGGCCCGCTGAGCGGCGTTGCGCGCGTCAGCCTGCTTGTACTGTATCTCGCGCTGCGTCTCTTCGAGTGCCGCCTCCAACTCGGCGATCCGCTGCTCGGGAGTCGGTGGTTCCGGCGGCTCAGACGGCTCCGATGGCTCCGCCTCCGTCGGCGAGGCTTCGGTCTCGAGCCCAGCCTCAGCCCCCGTCTCGGCCGCATCGGCCGTCGCATCGACCGGTTCATCGGCCGGCTCCGAATCGGTCGCCTCTGCCCCGTCGTCGTCAGACATCGAGCGCCGCGAATCGCGCGCCCCTCATCAAGCCGACGCCGATGCCACCAGCAGCGGCACCGAAGCGGCTGCTACCGTTCGGGCCGGAGGTCGTTCAGCCAGACGATGGTCATCTCCAGCCGCTCATGCGTCGGATGCACCTCGACCATCGCCACCGGCGCGTCGACCTCGTCGGCGATCCCCTCGGCCAGCACCAGCGGAATCTCGATGCGACCGTTCGCCTCGTCCCAGTGGACGAACGTCGTCGGCAACTCGCACACCTCGGCGATCTCGGCCGCGTTCGCAGAAGCGTCCTCGGCAGCCGAGTAGACCGCGCCGAACATCAGCGTGCCGTCCTCGGTCAGCGTCTCGTGCGGCGCTATCGTCGCTTCGCCGCGCCGCAGAAAACGCCGCCGCAACTGCCCGGCGTCCTTGTAGACGGCGGTGCAGAACTTCAGATGGAATCCGTACGGCGGCCTGACCTCACCGTCCTCGGGGTCTCCCACACCGTCAGCCGCCGCCCGCACCCGGTCGCGCAGCAGCAGTGCCAGTTCGGCGGAACCGGCTGCACCGGCGGTGATCTCGTCGGAGAGATTGAAGCCGCGCAACTGCATCTCGTGGTAATTGCCGACAGTGATCTCCAACTCGTTCAGATTGAGGAACGAGATCGGTGCATCGCGCATCGCCTCCAGCAGCGACTTCATCTTCTCCGGCAGGTCCGGCGGACACGGTAATTCGACGCCGGTCAGCATGCCGGTGTCAGAAGAAGCCCGCATCGCCTCCAGATATGGCTCCAACTCGAAGTCCAGGAGGTGGAATCTGATCTCGTCCAGGCCCGCTTCAGCGAGGGTGGTCGCACGGTCGGGAGGGAACGGGATGGAGGTGTACATGTGCATGTGGAAGGATGGGCCGAACTCGGCCCGCAGTCTCCGGATGCCCTCGACGGTGTGCTCGAAATCCATCATCGGATCGCCTCCCGTGATGCCCGCCCCGGTGGCCCGCATCGCTCGCGCCTCCTCGATGACATCGTCGTATGAGTCGCAGCGACGCTCGTTGGCGAACATCGAGACGCTCTCGCGTCGATTTTCCGAGAGTGGACAGTAATCGCACTTCCAGTGACATTTTCCGGTGATGAACAGAACCAGTTTGCTGCCCTGCATGCACTGGATGCAGCCCTCCGTGTCGCCGACCTCGGGTGCCTCGTGCAGTTCGGGGACGCCTGACAGGCGCAGTCGGACGGCCATTCCAATTCCATCGCGGCATCTGTCCCGCTTCAATCCGCCGCAACGCGACGATGTCAGGAGCCGGACGCCGCTACGAGCAGCCAGCGGTGGAAACCGGAGTCTTCGGTCAGTTCGGGATGGAAGGCGAGGGCGAGCCGCCGCTCGGTCAGGACTCCGACCGTCTCGTCGCCGTTCACCGCTGCGACATCTGCCGCGGTCCCGTGCGCGAGGAAGCGCGGCGCCCGGATGAAGACCCCCGGAAAGGGACGACCGAGGAGGGGAGAGGCGAGGTCGGCCTGGAAGGAATCGACCTGGCGGCCGTAGGCGTTCCGGTCGATGGTCGCATCGACCAGCGGCGCGCCGTCCTCGGGATCGCAGAGCAGGATCGCGCCGGCGCAGGTGGCGAGGACCGGCAGCGACGGCCGCGAGCGGAGCAGCGCATAGAGGGCGGGCAGCAGGCCGCTGCCCCCTTCCGCCTCGGTCCCACCTGTCAGCCGCATGGTCGTCGATTCGCCGCCGGGCAGCACGATCGCGTCGAGAGACGCATCGACCGCTGCGAGATCGGCGGCGGTCCGCAGTTCGTGCACCTCGACGGCGATGCCCGACTCCGTCGCGGCTCTCTCGATCGCAGCGATGTGGACGTGGCGAGCACCCTGCAGCATGCAGAGACCGACGTCGACCATGCCGCCACGCTCATCGCCGCTCGCATCAAGCCTTGCTCCCCGTACCGATCACTTACCCGGTCGGTGGTTGAAGATGCGGGCGAGCCATTCAAGGACTACCCCCGACGGCGGCAGCCCGATGACGTGGGATGGAGAGTGCTGGTTCATCGCCGGCCCGACCCGCATGACGCCTGCCACGCTGGAAGCTCTCGCGACCCCCGCGATGACCCACCGCTCGTCCGAGTTCAGGCAGGCGATGGCGACCATCTCCAGCCACCTTCGGCTCGCATTCGGCCTGTCACCGAGCAGCGGCGAGGTCGGCGACCAGAGCCACGACGGGAAAGACGGCTGGTCGGTCGTCGTAGTGTCGGGTTCCGGCACGGCGGCGATGGAGATGGTGATCGCGAACCGGTTCACCGGCGATGAGCGGGTCATGGTCCCGACGAACGGCAAGTTCGGCGAGCGTGTCGCCGAGATCTGCGACCGCCACTGCAGAGTGACACATCTGAAGGGCGACTGGGGCCGACCGTTCGACCTCGACGAGATCGACGGCATCCTCGCGGCCGGCGAGCACGCCGCGCTGGCGGTCTGCCACAACGAGACCTCGACCGGCATCACGCAGGACGTCGCCGCGCTCGGTGACATCTGCCGCAAGCACGGCGTCTCGTTCATCATCGACGGCATCACCAGCGTCGGCGGCATTCCCGTGCGACCGGTCGAGTGGGGCGCCGACGCGGTCGTCGTCGGCTCGCAGAAGTGCACCGCCGGTCCGTCCGGCGTCGCCGCCATCGCGGTCAGCGAGGATTACGTCGAGAAGGCGATCTTCAATCGCGCCATGGGTGGCATCTCGCCGCTCTACTATCTCGACCTCGCGCCGGCCCTGAAGGAGGCGGCCGACGACCAGACGCCATGGACACCGGCCATCAACCTCATCCTCGGCTGGTCGGCGGCGCTGGCGGGACTCGCCGAGGAGGGTCTGGAAGCGCGGTTCGCCCGCTGCGCCGGACTCGCGGCTGGCGTCCGCAGCCTGTTCGAGGCGCTCGGCTTCGAACTGTATGCGACCGAAGGCCATCGGTCCGACACCGTCACCGCGATCAGCTACCCGGACCCGGCGTGGGGCGAGGAGTGGCGGGCGAGATTGGCGAAGGAGCACGACACCCATGTGATCGGTGGGCAGGACCATGCCAAGGGACGGATCTTCAGGATCGGCACGATGGGTGTCACCGGCCGCGATGAGATGATCGAAGGGTGCGAGCGAATGATCGCCTGCTTCGACCACTTCGGCCTCGACCTCCCCGACCTCGACGTC